>CAZSAV010000055.1:0-5240 GCA_964604805.1 uncultured Candidatus Saccharibacteria bacterium
ACTTTCTTATTGGCCGCCTTGGCGGGCATACTTCCGTCCTTCATATGGCTGTGGTTCTGGACTCGCGAGGACAGCGAGCATAGCGAACCGCATTGGCTCCTCGCTGCCGCATTCATCGGAGGCATCGTCGCTGTAGCATTGGCCATCGTCCTGGAAAAATTCATATCGGATCTCGTCATAGACCCCTCATGGCTGTATACCTGGTGGGCCGCGGCCGAAGAGATCCTCAAATTCCTCGTCCTCGCCATGATCATCGGCTCGTCATATAACGACGAGCCGATAAAACCGATGGTATATGCCATCGTCATCGCCCTCGGATTCGCTGCGCTCGAGAACACCCTCTTCATCATGGGCCCTCTTTCCCGCGGCATGATCGCCCAAGGCTTCGTCACCGGCAATATGCGCTTCATAGGCGCGACATTGGTGCATATCGTCGGCACCGCTCTCATCGGCTTTTCCCTCGGCATCGCCTATTACCGCTGCGCGATCACCAAAGCGTGCTCGATCGTGATAGGTTTGGCCGCCGCCATCGCATTGCATGCGGCTTTCAACTTGTCTATAATTAACGCAAGCTCCTCTGACACGCTGAAGACCTTCTTCTGGGTGTGGGGCGCAGTCGTCATCCTGATCATCCTCTTCGAAGAGGTGAAGGCGGTCAGGCCCAAGCTGGCATAGCTCCATTGAATGCTCGACAGAATGCGCGCGGCGCGTTCATTCTCTTGATTATTCAATATCCAATAACACATATCTATGGCAAAAGAAAAAAGATCGTTCTTCGAGAGGCTCACGGGCACCGTCCGCATGGACGATAGCGCGGAAGAGACGAAGCCTGCCAAGAAAAACGGCTCCGGAGCCGGAGATATATCCGATTGGATAGACAAAGAGACCGAACAAGAGGGCGAATTGACCGTCGACGTCTACCAGACGCCCGAACTGATCGTCATCAAGTCGATGATAGCCGGCGTGCGCCCCGAAGACCTCGATATCTCCATAACCCGCGACATGGTCACCGTGCGCGGCAAGCGCGAAGAAGAGCGCATCGCCCGCGACGAAGACTATTTCGCCCGCGAATTGTACTGGGGCTCGTTCTCAAGGACCATCCAGCTCCCTGAAGAGATCGACGTAGACGAAGCCGAGGCTATAGAGAAGCACGGCCTGCTCATATTGAAACTCCCTAAGCTCGACAAGAAGCGTCAGTCGAAGCTCAAAGTCAAAACTGCATAAAAAATATGAATCCGCCTTTGCCCTTCGAAAGCTCAGGGCTACGGCGTGACAAAGAAAAAAGCCGCTCACGTGAGCGGCTTGTGTGTATTTGGGCCTTCTATTACAGGCTCTCGGGCTTCTTCCAGCTATCCTCGCTGAAGTACCCGGCAAAGAACGGCTGATCCATGCCCGGCCGGCGGATCCACAGGACGAATGGGCGGTCGATGACGAGCTCCTCTTTCTTCTGTTCGAAGCTCATGCTTCTCATCGTCATGGCCGCAGCGCTTTGGACATGGGCGCCCTCCTCGTTCATACGGAACTTGGTCTGCTGAAGGGCTTCTTCGATGTCCCAGGTCATGCCGTCCGCGCTCTTCACCATCATGCCGACGATCCAGCCGATATCGACCATCTGGTCGCAGGAGATCATCGGGAATACGAGGCTCCCGTACCCGCGCACCGGCGTAAGGCTGCGACCGATATCATCGATGCGCCCGAGAAGGTCGAAACCCGAAGGCGCATCGTCCAATATCGTCAGATGGACGACGTCGCCGCTCTGAGTACTGATCGTGGCAATGGGCTTTGGAGCGGCCGGCGACGCACAGATCGTGATATGCCTCTTCATCCGCACCGCCGGATATGAGCCGTCACGGATCGTCGCGACCTCGCCCTTCTCGATCCATTTGAGCAGGAGGTTGAAGACGCTGGCGACGGCGAATTTACCGCTGGAAAAATCCTGGAGCTGGATGTCGAAGCCGCGAGCCTTGAGGAAGGCGTTGATCTCGGCGGCGCTCTTGGCGGCGATCGACTCGAGCTCGGGTATGCGCGCCAATTCCGATCGGACCGCGCCGTAGCACTGGTCGAGGAATCGCTGCTGGATCGGATTGACGGTCATCCACGGGCCGTCCGAGCCGAGCTCTTTTTCGGCTTGAGCGAGGCATCCCAACACGGGAAGCATGCATACGGTCTCGGTGGCTCGCCGCGCAGGCTAGACGGCGCGTTCGGTCGTCTGTATTTCAGTGTTCATCGGTTCATCTTTCTTTTCGTCCTGTATTCGCCGCTACACAATCGCAGCGAACCAAGATTTTGTATTGTCCAAACAACTGCAAAGAAATTACCAACAAAAAAGCACTGTGTCAAGTGCTTTTTCTTGCTACTTATTCGGAGATCCCTACGCCGATATCAAATATCGAGATTCGCCAGCTTGGCATTCGACTGGATGAACGATTTTCTGGCTGGCACATCGTCGCCCATGAGCATGTCGAACACTTTGTCGGCATCCTGAGCGTCTTCGATAGTGACCTGTTTCAAGATGCGGCGCGCCGGGTCCATCGTCGTATCCCAGAGCTCGTCGGAGTTCATCTCGCCGAGACCCTTGTAGCGCTGGACAGAGACCTTGGCTTGCTTCTTGCCTTCTACGGCCTCGTCCTCGAGCTCGACCGGAGCCTCGTCTGCAGGAGCTTCTGCGGCTTCGAGCATCCTCTGCCTGTCGCCTTCTGCATTTGATGTCAGCATGAGCGCGTCGTTGTCGGCGTCTTTTCCGAGAGCTTTGACCTTCGACTGTTCGTCATAGAAATAGAGCGTCTCTTTGCCCTTCTTGACCTTGTAGAGCGGCGGCTGAGCGATGTAGACGTATCCGCTGTCGACGAGCGGCCTGAAATAGCGATAGAGGAGCGTCAGGATGAGCGTGCGGATGTGCGCGCCGTCGACGTCGGCATCTGTCGCCAAGATGATCTTGTGGTAGCGGAGACGGGTGATGTCGAACGTATCGCCGATGGCCGTGCCGAAAGCGAGGACGAGGTTCTTGATCTGCTCGGAACCGAGCATGCGGTCGAGGCGAGCGCGCTCTATGTTCAATATCTTTCCGCGGAGCGGCAATATGGCCTGGAAGCGGCGATCCCTGCCCTGCTTGGCGCTGCCTCCGGCAGAATCTCCCTCTACGATGAAGAGCTCCGACTCGGCCGGGCTATCCGACTGGCAGTCGGCGAGCTTTCCGGGCAATGTCATGCCTTCGAGGGCGCCTTTGCGCAAGACTGAGTCTTTAGCGGCTTTGGCGGCTTTGCGCGCCTTCATAGCCAATATGACCTTGCTCACGATCGAGCGAGCGTCGTCGGGATTCTCTTCGAGGAAGGCATTGAATGCGTCGCCGAAGACCGTGCCGACGGCGCCCTGGGCCTCCATGGAGCCGAGCTTGGCCTTGGTCTGGCCTTCGAATTGGATCTCGCGGAGCTTTACTGAGACGACCGCGGTCAGGCCTTCGAGCGCGTCGTCGCCGGTGAATGTGTCTTCGCCGCTCTTGGAGAGATTGTTATTCTTTGCGTATGTATTCAAAATGCGCGTCAATGCCGTCTTGAACCCGGTGACATGCGTGCCGCCTTCGGGCGTATGGATGTTGTTGGCGAAAGCGAGGACGCGCGGAGAGACGTCGTCTGCATATTGGAGCGCGACTTCTACCGACTCGACGCCTTCGACCTTCTTTTCAACGTAGAAGATGTTCTTGTGAGCGGGCTTGAGGAGCTGGTTGGTGAATTTGACCAAGGATACGAGGCCGCCTTCGAAGAAGAACGTGTACGACGGGGCATCGACGCCGGTATCGCGGATATAGAAGAGCTCTTCGTCTTGGCCGAACGTCGGCGCCTGTTCGCGGGCGTCGATGACGGATATGCGCAGGCCGCGGACGAGGTATGCCTGCTGGCGCATATGAGTGACGACGCGCTTGAAATCGAAGACGACGCCTTCTTTGAAGATGGCCGGGTCGGGCTGGAAAGTCACGATAGTGCCATGAAGCTTGGTCGAGCCGATCTTCTTGACCGCAGCCTTGCGCTTGCCCTGGGAATATTCCTGCATATAGATGCCTCCGTCGGTATGGACGAGCACTTTGGTGAATTCTGAAAGCGCATTGACGACGGATGCGCCGACGCCGTGGAGGCCTCCCGAAACCTTGTATCCGCTATCCTCGCCGCCGAATTTTCCTCCCGCATGGAGCATGGTCATGACCATCTCGAGAGCCGATATCTTGGTTTGCTTGTGGATGTCGACAGGGATGCCGCGGCCGTTGTCGGTGACGCGCACGCGATTGTTCGGCAAGAGAGCTATCTCGATGTCGTTTGCATGTCCTCCCATGGCCTCGTCGCGAGAGTTGTCGAATATCTCGGTGATGAGATGGTGCAAGCCGTCAGGGCCGGTCGTACCGATATACATGCCAGGGCGCTTGCGCACCGGCTCGAGGCCTTCGAGGACCGTGATCGACGAGGCATCATAATGGCCCTTTTCGGGCTTGTTTTTTGGCTCTTTTTTCTCCTTTTCTGCCATATGTTTTGTATGTGAATTATAGCATTTCGGCAGAGGCAATGGAAGCTGTTGAAAACGCATTTATACCTTCAAAAATAAGGCTAAAATGGATTGACAACGCCCTTGCATATTGTATCCTATTCACAGAGAAAGGAGCGCACATTTATGGCTTCAGCGATCCCCGTCCGTGGTTGGAAAGGCAGGCGCCTGTCCTTCGGCGGAAGCAAAGAATTCTGGAGGATATGGGGAGCGTCTCAGCGCTCCATGACCTTCAAGAAGGCCGGCACATACGCCCGCGTCAGCCTCAAGCTCGTCCGGGAAACAGGCCCTCGCAGAGGACGCACGAGCGAATTCGTCTTCAAATCGTCGGACGTCGCCGACATGGAGATCTCGGATACCTGCAATATATTCCTCGTGCGCCGGAGATCTAAGCGCGCAGTGAGCATCTGCATCTTCGTCTCGCAACAAGACCGCGACGACGGAACCATCGCCCTCGCGGCATGACACCAGCTCCGGATAGTTCCGGAGCTTTTTTATCTGACCTCCCAGCCCTTCTCTTTCATCTGAGAATAGATCGAGGCCATGATGGAATTCGCTTCGTCATCGGTCAGCGTCTTCTCCATCGACTGGAATACCATGCGGAATGCGTAGGAAGTCTTTCCTTCTTTTTTAAATGTATCGAACAGCAAGTGGCGCGCGAGCAACGATCCGGCTTTAGCACCACTTATACCTTTCATGATGACGGACCA
>CAZSAV010000056.1:0-5234 GCA_964604805.1 uncultured Candidatus Saccharibacteria bacterium
CATTCAATACATGATCATCAAAATCATGATCATTAATTTTATATATTGGGTGAGAAGCATTGAAATTGTAGACCATCCATTTAACATCATCGACGGCGACTACGATATTAGTCATATGGTGAGCAAATAAGGACATCGCTGTATCAAAATGGGATATAAAATTACTTGAGACGTCAATTTTATGAGGAAAATCCAAAATTGTAATTACGCTATTAGTCTTGAAACTTGAGATGTACTGCATTGGTAATTCATCTGTATTTTGCTCACCTACACAAATAATACACACTCCCTTCTTAATTTTTTTCTTTGCGCACAAGTTTAGGATTGTGTTGAAAGGAATATAAAAACCAATCTCTGACAAATTAAGTGATTTCCTGTATATCCAAATAAAATTATTGGCTAAATATTTTAAAAATCGAGTAAATCTCTTAAAAACAGGGGTCTTCTCCCAAACTGATTCAAAAGGTACAAACTGAACACCTAACTTTATTAGGGAATTAGTAAAAGCAGAAAAAAAACTTTTAACATTTGCACTCGCCTTATCCTGAGACGGGAGAACTGTCACCCGCAGCTCTTTGACCATTTCATTTGCGGATAACTTTATTTCTCCATATATTCCAAGTATTCTTTGAAGAGTAGCCTTATTTATCATTCCTGAATTATAACATCTTACCAATATACCTGTCTTACTGTGTTAAAATCTAAGCACCATTTTAAGTTAATCTATCTATGAGCATAATTGAGTTATCACTCATCGCTGTAAGTCTCACCGCAGCCGGATTGAGCTTATTGATTGCCCAAGGTGAAAAAAGTTTGGCGAGTAAAGTATTCTCATTTTTTATTCTATGTATTAGTTTATGGGCGTATGGTATTTTTTCATTTCAATCGACCCAATCGCTTTTGGCTGCAATCTATTATTCAGATTTCAACTATGTAATTGCCTTATGTATTGCTGTATCATTTTTCCACTTCTCTGTATCATTTCCAAACCTTCAAAAAAATAAGTCCCCGACTATAACCTACTATATTATCCCGATACTGTTATTAGTGATACTAATATGTAAACCTTTTCTGATAATAGTTGAAGTATATCTAAAAAATGATATAAAACTCACCCACATAAACACACCGATTTATATTCTTTACACGATTATATTTTGCTTATACTGGTTTTATGCTTACAAAAATTTATGGACTTCGTATACTAATACAAAAATAACTTCTACAAGAAACCAATTAAGGTACATTTTCTATGGCACTCTAATTCCATTATTAGTTGCTTCATATTTCGACCTATTCTTTGCACTAATTAATTATAGATATGTCTGGATCGGTCCATTAATGGGTTTCCTCGTTGTTTGCATAATTCTATATTCTGTTTACAAACATCATCTATTCAACCTAAAACTTTTTCTAGCTGAAATAGTAACATTTTCACTTTGGATCATTATCCTAATACGAACACTATCTGCTGATAACGCACATGAAATTTTTGTCGAAATTGCCGTATTAATTATTACAATCGTATTTGGGATTTTACTTATATTGACTCTGATAAAAAATCTTAAACAAAAAGAGGAACTGACGAGCTTAAACCAGCATCTCTCCGACAAAGTCGCCGAACAAACCAAGGAAATCCGCGCCGCATATGACCTCGAGAAGCATGCGCGAAGAGAGCTTGAAAAGCTCAATGAGACAAAGGATCAATTCATCATGATTACCCAGCACCACTTACGTACGCCAGTAACTGGCATCGAATGGGAGCTCGAAGCCATGCTCGATGGAAACTACGGCAAAGTACCCGAAAAAATCAAAGCTGGGCTTCTTGAAGCAAAGAGCGCAGTAGGCAGGCTCACCCATATCATCGACGATTTTCTCAATATCACTGCCATCAAAACCGGCCAAAATATATTGACGCTAGCGCCGCAAAGTCTCCTACCTCTCATAGAGGATATTCTGAAAGAACTGAAGCCAGACATAGCGAGGCTAAGCCTCGATGTGTCATATCCCAAAGATCCTGATTCATGGGAAAACCTGAATATCGATGCCCAAAAGATGCGTGATACCCTGCTCATCGTCATCGAAAATGCGGCCAAGTATAACCGGGAAAACGGACGCATCGATATCAAAACGGAACGGTCAGCGAATATGTTCGTTATTAATATTGAAAACACCGGAATCGGCATCACTGCCGAGGAAATCGGCAAGATTGGCACTGCCCTCTTCTACAGAGGACTTGAAGCGCGTGCTCGTAATACGATCGGTATGGGAGTCGGTCTTTCCGTGGCAAAGGCGATCATAAAGGCCCACCGTGGAACATTCGAGATCCGCTCGAATGGAAAGGATCGGGGCGCATCGGTGATCATATCGATTCCGACGTACAACACTTAATCTAAGTTGTAAAGTTTCTACGGCATGTTAGTATCCCTGAAGAACACCTGAACTCACAACAAAAGGACACATATGACGGGATTCCAGTTCTTCGTCCTCATCTTCTTTCTCGTCTTCCCTGCCGCATACCAACGATGCAAATTCGCGTGGAAGCGAAAGTCATTCGATGACATCAAGCTCCGGGAAAAGACCGGGCTCAACATCCATCACGGCACCTACGGCATCCTCCTCGCATTCATCGGAACCATGATGCTCGTCTTCGGCTGGCGAAACTTCTTCTCGATCGGCTTGGCCGCAAGCGGCTGGGGCCTGATGCTCGACGAGATCATTCCGCTCGTCATGATGCCCAATCCGGGACGCGAGCTCGAGCTCGACGTCTATGCGCGCTCGCGGAACGCCACGATCGTCATGATATCGATCATCGTCCTCATCGCATTCTTCATATACTGCGTGCTCTGACGACAAGCCCCCGTGCTTCGGGGGCTTTTTTATTGCCTGCTATAGAGCTCGACGATCCGGTCATGGAAAGCTTCGGTCGTCTCTTCGGTCGTAGCATCAGGGTCTACATGGATCGGCTCGCCGATATTGACGGTGAGGGTGCGGCGCAGGAGGCGCCAAGGGCCAGGGACGAGAGCGACGGGAAGGACCGGCGTCCCGGTATCATCCGCGAGGACGGCCGCTCCCGGCTTGAACGCGCCGATCGTATGTTCGACCACGATCTTTCCTTCAGGATAAATGACGACATTGTCCCGCTGAGCGATGATCTGTTTGGCCTCTTCGAGATTCTTCTGCAAACCGCGGCCCGGGACGACCACGAACGCTCCGAAAAGCCTGTATATGAATGCGATCACGCCGATATCAGAGAGGAAGTTGAGCCATCTCCAGTCGAAGCGCTTGACCGCCATGAATCGGAGCGGCAGATGCGGCGTCCAGAGTCCGAGAATGATGCGGAAGAGGAAGCTGTCGTCGAAATTGAAATGGTTGACGATGACGATGAACGGCTTCGAGACCTTGGCTAAATTGTCTCTGCCGTTCACGGTCAAGCTATAGCGGACATTGAAGTAGACGAAAGCGAACGGCCAGGTCAGGAATTGAGAAATCTGAAGTAGCATTGTAGTGGCAGTGATCCCATGATATCTCAAAGAGACCCGGCTGTACACATACGAAAAAAGAGGCTCGCGCCTCTTTTGTGTCGTTATTTCTTTGCGTCTTCCCTCTTGAGCGGGAGCCCGAGATATTCGAGGAAAGCGAGAGTCTTCTTTTTGTCGCTCGACGTGGTGACGATGGTGATGGCGAAGCCGAAGACGTCCTTGAGGTCTTCGTCTGAGGTCTCAGCGAAGATGGTGTGCTCCTTGATGCCGATGGTGTAGTTGCCCATGGCGTCGACGCTGGCCCTCGAGAGGCCGCGGAAGTCCTTGGTGCGCGGGAGCGAGACGTGGATGAGGCGGTCGAGGAATTCGCACATGCGCTTGCCGCGGAGAGTGACCTGGTATCCGACCGGGTCGCCGAGGCGGGTCTTGAACGTAGCGATGGCCTTCTTGGTGGCGCGCACGGCCGGCTTCTGTCCGGTGATGCGGGCGAGCCTGTCGCCGATGAGCTCGATCTTCTTCTTGTCGCGGACCGAACCGAATCCGCTCGACACGACCACTTTGACGAGGCGCGGCGTCTGCATGGGATTGGTCAGCTTCAATGCGTCTTTGAGCGATTTGAATCCGTCTTTATTGAGTTCGTAGACTGTTTTGTATGACATGGCAGTATTATGCGGCCTTCTTGACGGCCTTCGATGCGTCGAACGGCATCGGGCGCTCGACGACCTGGCCCTTCTGGCCCTGCTGTCGGGGACGCTCATGCTTCTTCACGGTATTCACTCCCTCGACGACGATCTTGTTCTCGCGCGGAAAAGCCTTGATGACTTTGGCTGTGACGCCCTTGTCGTCTCCTGAGAGTATGGTGACTGTGTCTCCTTTCTTGACGTGCATGGTAGTTATGAAAATTTATACGATCTCGGCCGCTTTCGAGGCGATAGTCTTGAAGCCTGCCTCGCCGATCTCGCGAGGTATCGGGCCGAAGATGCGTCCGGCGACCGGCTCATGCTTCTCCTTCTCGATGATGACGACCGCGTTCTCGTCGAAGCGGACGTACGATCCGTCCTTCCTGCGGAGCGGCTTCTTCTGGCGGACGACCACGGCATGAAGTACGTCTTTCTTCTTGATGGCCTTGCGCGGCTCTGCCTTCTGCACCGAAAGGACGACGATCTCGCCGATCTCGGCGTATCGCTTCCTGGTCGCGCCGAGCACCTTGAAGATGCGCCCTATCTTTGCGCCGGAATTGTCCGCTATGGTGACTATGGATCGTGGTTGTATCATGGTATTGGCTTCCGCTTCAGTTATGCGATGACTTTGAAGGCCTTGCGCTTGGACATCGGACGGCAGGCCTCGATGGTGGCTTTGTCGCCGATCTTCTTGGTGTTTCCGGCGTCGTGGGCCATGAGCTTGGTCTTCTTTGACTGGAACTTGTGGTATTTGTCGTGCTTGACGTATCTCTCGATCAAGACGACGCAGGAATCCTTCATCTTGTCAGACACAACGACGCCCGAGAATGTCTGGCGCCTGACTGTCTTTGCTGTTGTGGCTGTTGATGTCATTGAAGTGTGATACTACTTGAATTCCTGTGCTTTGTCCACTATTAGGCCTTTGTGACAGCCGTCAGAGCCGTCATGATCTGGGCGATCTCCTTCTTGATGGCGCGGCCCTCCTTGACGTTCTTGGTCTTGGCGCCAGCGGCTCCGAAGCGGAACGCGCGCAATGCCTCTCGCTTCTCTGCGATGAGCTTGAGAAGATCGG
>CAZSAV010000057.1:0-5222 GCA_964604805.1 uncultured Candidatus Saccharibacteria bacterium
GCCGTAGTCACGGCAGCGATAGCGAAAAGGAGTATCAATATCTCGGCATATGCGGCAGGTATCGGCATCTCTTTGGAAATGATCTCGCGGACCTGCGGATCTAAATATCCTGTTGCCTGGGTCGTATTATTGTTCGGGGGAGGCACCGTCGTTCCTGCAGGAAGGGCGGCCATCATCGATATCGAGGATATGTCCGTTTGAAGCTCGGTGCCATGACCGTCATTGGCGAGGACGAGACCAGAGACGAACCCGATGAGGGATTTGTCGGCGGCTTTGACTTTGAATCTGATCGTCATGATGCGGCCATTGGAGCCGCTAAACCCGGGGTTGAAGGCGACTCCTCCGAATCGGATCGAGCCAGAGTCATTCGAATAAGTGGGTTGCTCTACCCAGAGATTGAGTATGGAATTTGACGTGTCGATCGACGTCACTTCGAGCGCGTCGGCAGGGAAGGACAATGAAGCTGAAGCGGCATTGACCTTGGTAGTTGGACTTGTCAAAAAGACCCCGACGGATATCGTCGAACCGACCGTGACTGTGCCTGTCGCAGGGTAGAGAGAAAAGGTAGCGTCCGCCGCATGAGCAGAAGAGGGAAGGCAGAGCCCTGTCAAGCCCTCGCAGATAGCGAGAGCGATGGCGAGCATGACTAGCTTTGATGTATGTGGAGCGTGTGGCTTCATATGCATGTGATCACGCCGACGCGCGACGCTTTTTCGCCATATATATCGCTAATGATACCACACATAGAGCGATGAGCGCGACAATGAGCGCCGGCCAGAGCGATGGAGCCGGAATATACGACTCCACTCTCCTGTTCCCTGAGTTATCCACAGCTGCCACCAGCACCGGTTTTGACAGAGATTGGTCGTTCAAACGGTACGGGCTCTCGGCGCGAGCGAAGGGCTGGCCGCCTTCTTTCACTTCATAATGATTTATGCCCGATCCTTTGTCGGTAGCGGCGAATGTGATGAAATATGCCCCATTGAATGCTTGCGGGCTGTGCGTCGCCTTCACGATGAACGGCAATGGCGGGTCGCGGTCGATATCGCTCTGCGTGTCTCCCGCCGCCGATGTAGAAATATCGAAATCGAATGGCGCCGACGACGTTGAGAGCGACGTCCCCTTGCCATCGTTCTTGAGGGCGCGCAAAGCCGCGATATGCATCTCCCCTGTCCCCGGACGGACTGCTTGGAATATGAGCGTAGCTATATGACCTAGAGCGCCCGTATATCCGCCAGGAATGATGCCCGAGAATGTCACGCTGCCGGACGTATCCGAGCGTGGACGCGATATCCAGAGGTTGATGGCCGAATTGGCGTCATTCATGCCTTTGAATGCGAGCAATGATTCCGGAAATATGAGCGTTCCCGATACCGCATTGACGCTCTGTCCTTCGGCATCGAGGTCGATGCTGATGCGGTACTCGTTCCCTGCCGAGCCATGCGCTTGGGGCGAGCTCACCGTTACGGTCGCGGCATATGCAGAAAGCGGCGCTAAAGCCGCCATGATTGAGAGAGCGAGGACTATATTCCGATTCGAAGAAAAAAAGTTTTTCATATTATCCTGTCCAATGATATGCGATGATGCTGAAGTCGACGAGATCGACTTTGCCGTCAGCATTGAGGTCTACAGTGGCCGGCGGGTGCGGACGGCCGTACCAATAGGCCATGATAGAAAAGTCGACGAGGTCTACGCGTCCATCGGTATTTATATCTCCTGTCTTCCCCGTCGTAGAGGCCGTAGGCGGGAGCGCTGATTCGCCTTGCAGGAGCGACTCGATCGATATGTTCCCGAAATCTGCGTCTTTACCGGAAAAGAGCGTCGAGGAGAAGGTGCGGAGCGGCGTCTTGGTGCCGTCGGGCTTCTCGGCGATCAATCCGAACGTATAGTAGCCAGGCACGACGTTCTTCAGGGCGAATGAGAATATGCCGTCAGCGCCCACCAAAACCGATGCCAGCGCCTGCGAGTCCTTGAGCAAGCGGACGGTGCTGCCGACGCTCGCCGTGCCGCGCACCGTCACATTGGAGCCCGCCACCGTCGCTCCTCCCAAGCCTCCGATGACTGCCGACGATTGGGACGTCTGCTCCGTCACTGCGGCTTTCGGCCTGCCGAATATGGTGAAGAGGCTGAAATGAGAGGTCTGAAATGTGACCGTATTGTCTGCCGTATTTATCGTCGCTCCTGATATCTCCTGCCAGTCGGGATCGCCGCTCTCCTTGCGGTAGGGGCGGAGCGTGCTCTCGTCGAGGCTCGATATGTCCTGGTCGGCATACGGCATGGTCACCGTGACCGGCGCATTGAGCTCGTGGAGGACTTCGCCGTCAGACGAGACGAAATAGAAGCTATAGACCTTAGCGGCGAAATCAGTGCCGTCCGGCGCTGGCTCGACCGGCTCGATATCGGCCGGCGGGTACGGGAAGGCTTCGAACGTCAGCGGGTCAGGACTGGCGAGCGGCGGCACGACGATAGTGGTCGTCGCATTGCTCGTATCGCCGTTCGAGAACGAGAATGTGTCTCCCGACGTCGGAAAATACGTGACGGCCGCATTGTCGGCGTCGGTCGTGCATGAAGAAAAGACGAGCTGGCAGGACGTAGAACAGCTGAGCGAGCCGCCGGTGAATCCGGATGTCGAACAGAGCGAGCCGCCGAGGTCTGCCCCATCGCATTGTTCGCCAGGCTCCTTCATGGCGTTGCCGCAAACCCAGTTGTTGTGGAGAGTAGCCGTGAGGACGACGCTATTCGCAGAAAGCGAGAGCGGCAGAGACATGCAGGCGACGATTGCGAGGCAGATATATGTTTTCATTCATATCCGATGCTATTTCAGGCTGACGCTGATCTTGAGCTTGCTCTTGACGAACTTTATGACGAAGAATATGACGATGAGGAAGACGATGAAGCTCGCGAGATACCAGATCGGGAATGCGTAGAATGACGCGCTCTTCTTGGCGATGACATTGCCGTCAATATCCATGATGGTCGCTTCGGCGCTATATCTGCCGAGGAGGAAGCCTGAGACGTTCCACGGGAACGACATCACTTTGATGCCGGTCGGGAGCACGGCATAGCCCTCGATAGGGATCGATCCGACCTTGCTGCCGAACATATTGGTTATATCGATGGTGCCCTTGGGCTCGAAGTGGACGGTGCCGGTATTCTCGAATGCGAGCGTGAACGTCACCGGGCCCTTTTGTATGAATGCCGGAGCTGAGAAATCATTGATATTGCCCTTCTGCTCGAATTTGCCAGGCACCGTCACGAAGACGAGCACGCCGACTTGGGTGCCGACCTTGATCTCAGACTGCTCGTTGGCATTGGTGGCCTTGAAGAACAATACGCCGAAGTGGCTCCCCGGCTCTGCATTGGCAGGAGCGGCGATCGTATACGGGACCTGCTTTGATTCGCCCTGCTTGAAGACGAAATGGAGCGGAGATTTGATAGTGATCCAATCGCGGACCGACGTCACGCCCGGGGCCCTGCCCACGAACTGGAACGTCTCCGTGCCGGCCGTCGGTATGAAGTCCTCGATGGCGATATCGACCGCTACGTCCTTGTCGCTGGCATTGGTGAGGAGGATCTGGCCGGAGACGGTGTCGGTCGGCTTGAGCGTCTGCGATATCTTGATCGGCTGGATAGTGAGTCCGGTCCCTGCGGCATGAGCGGATGCCGATCCGAGCGCGAGGAATGCGAGTACGAGAAGAGTCGCGAGTATCCCGGATCTCGGGCTGAGGGAGCGGATGGATATCATGAGGTGAGTTTAGTTCCCTGTGGCAGTGTAAGTCAAGGGAGCGCTGTATGCGCCGGTCGGCTGACTGCTCGATACCTGGAGATAGTACTGGACGGTGTTCAAGTGATTGGATGCGCTATATGAGCCGGTGCCTGCATTTCCGATCTGGCGGCTGACGGTCGAGCTCGATATGCCGGCCCACTTGGCTGTGCCTGCGGCCGTTGGTCGGCGACGCGCTCCTGACGGGGAATGCGAGCACATTGCCGGAGTTGGCGAGCGAGCCTTGGATGACGGCATTGCCTGCCGAAGTCGTAGCGGCTCCAGGGACCCATTCTGTCTGGTCAGGGACCGATGCGGCATTCGCGGCGAGCTGGAGGTTGTTATTCACAGACGTCTTGTTGTCGCCTGAGAGCGTCACATTCCAACCGGCGCTGTCGTTGGTGAGGACGTCGAGCGTAGTCGTTGCCCATGAGACGGCGCCTGGAGTGACCGTGCCGAACTGGCTCGATGACGTCGTAAAGGTGAGAGACGTAGAAACAGTGGCCGTCAGCGTGACTGCCGCGGCCTTGGTCTGGACAGCGTACACGAGCGAAGAGAAGACGATGACCGTTATGAGGATAGCGCTGATAAGCGGCCTGAGATTCTCTTGTTTTCTAAAGTACGTGAGCATGGGTATGGATTACGTTTATAAATGCGCTGTTGGCGCAGCTTTGTTATGGCGTAATGATACCATGCCCTTTTGGAGAAGCTGTAAAAGTTATCCCCACAACAACATCAATTGGCGGTCACTGTATAGGTTATAGACCCCGAGTATGAGCCGTTCTTCTGGGTGACGGGCACATTGAGGTTATAGAGCACGGTCATGGTCGTTCCCGAGCCTGCCGCCGTCGAGCGGTTGGCTATCTGCTGTGACGTAGCCGGGAATCCGGCAAAGAGCGCTGCCGCTGTGGTATCGGCATTCCCCCACCATGCCGACGAATAGTTCGGCGTATCCGTGCCGGCCTGTCGCATGCGGAATTGCAGGGTCTGCGGCTCGGTCGTCGACGCCGTCGCATTGCCGTTGGTCGTAGTGGCTCCCGGCGACGACCAATTGGTCTTGTCGGGTATATACGTAGTGCCGAGGGACATCGTGCCGGTCGAATCTCCGCGCTGGACGGTCACGTTGAAGCCGGTCGCATTGCTCGTGGTCACGCTGAGGATGCTGGTCGTGGCAGAGACCGTGCCGGGAGTGACGTTCGGGAACGCTTCTGCCGAGCCGTCGACGGTGAACGTGAGCGACCCTCCGGCTATCGTCGCTTGCGGATAGACGTTGTAGACATAGTTCGTGGCAGAGCCGGCATTGGTGACGCGGAAGCAATATGTCGCTCCATCGGTCGCCGCTGAAAGAGGCTGAAGCGCATATTCGAGCTCGATGAACGAATCGCTCGATACATATATGGCCGCCGTCTGGCTCGATGCGTCTTTGACTGCGGCATTCTGAGAGATGAACGTATGGTTC
>CAZSAV010000058.1:0-5123 GCA_964604805.1 uncultured Candidatus Saccharibacteria bacterium
CACCATCCCCATGGCCGACAATCCGTCGGTGACGGTGCTCGTCATGGTCGAAGCCGGCTCGAAATACGAGACCAAAAAGACCAACGGCCTATCTCATTTTCTCGAGCATATGGTCTTCAAGGGCACGCCGCGCCGCCCCAAGGCGAGCGACATCTCTCGCGAGCTGGATTCGATCGGAGCGCAATACAATGCATTCACGACGCAGGAATTCACCGGGTATTACGCCAAGACGGCTTCCAAGCACTTCGAAGCCGCGCTCGACATCGTCTCTGACATGTTCCTCAATCCGCTCTTCGAGCAGAGCGAGATAGCAAAAGAAAAGGGAGTGATCATCGAGGAGATCCGCATGTACCAGGACCTGCCTCAGCGCAAGGTGCATGACGTCCTGGGCGAGCTCCTCTACGGAGACCAGCCGGCCGGATGGTCGGTGCTCGGGACAGAGGAGACGGTCAATTCGTTTTCGAGCGACGACTTCCGGTCATATCGCAAAGGGCATTACGTCGCTGCATCGACCACGGTCATCGTCGCCGGCTCCATCGATGAAAAGGAAGCCGTAGCCAAGATAGACAAGGCTTTCGCCGGCATATCGACGGGCGCAAAGGAGCCCAAATTGCCGATCCGCGAATCGCAGTCAGCTCCTGCAGTGAAGACGTCGTTCAAAGAGACGGATCAGACTCATATCGTCATCGCAGTCCGGACGTTTCCCGTGCTCGACCCGCGCATACCGGTCATGCACCTCCTTTCCACCATCCTCGGCGGCAGCATGAGCTCGAGGCTCTTTTCGCGCCTGCGCGACGAGCTCGGCATGTGCTATTACGTGAGCGCCTCGCATGACGCCGCGACGGATCATGGCGACTTGGCTATCGCGGCTGGTGTCGATAATTCTCGCGTCGCCGAAGCGGTCAAAGAGATCCTCGCGCAATGCTCGAAGCTCAAGGACGAGCCGGTCCCCGAATCAGAGCTCAAGAAAGCCAAAGACTATATCGCTGGCACGACGCTCCTCCAGCTCGAGACGTCCGATGTGCGCGCCGAGTTCAGCGGCTTCCAGGAGGCCGTAAAGCATATGACCGAGCATCCAGACGATATCATCGCCAAGATCAATAAGGTCACGGCCGCCGACGTCCAGAAGCTCGCTCAGGACATATTCGTAGACGCGGGACTCAACATGGCTATCGTGGGCAGATTCAAGGACGGGCAAGCGTTCGCGCCCTTCTTCCAGTTTACGGCTTAGCGAGCTGTGATATACTCATCGCATGATAGATACTCCCCGCAATTTCCATATCACTTTGAATACCGGTACGATCGTCAGATTCCTTCTGGCGATCGTCCTTCTCTTCGCGCTCTATTATCTCTCTGACGTCCTCTTGGTCGTCATCGCCGCTATCGTCATCGCATCGGCTATCGAGCCCTTGGTCCGCAGGCTCAAGCGCTACCGCGTGCACCGCGTCGTATCTGTCGTGGGCATATATGTCGTCACCGCCGGCATCCTGACGGGCATACTCGTCTTCTTCATGCCTCTCGTTGTGAGCGACGCTATCTCGTTCGTCGGCAACCTTCCCAAGACCATATCGATCCAGGAATTGTGGAGCCCGATCAGCGACATAGGCTTCGGCACTGGGGCGACTGCCCAGTCGCTGTCATCGCACACAGTCTCGCTGTCTGATTTCATCGATGGTCTGCAGTCGCTCATCGTCGGGACGAGCGCGGGAGCCTTCAAGACCGCGACCGTGCTCTTTGGCGGCATCTTGTCGTTCATCCTCATCGTCGTCCTGTCTTTCTATCTCGCGGTGCAAGAGGAAGGGGTGGGGGATTTCCTCCGCATCGTGGCTCCGGTCAAGCATCATGACTACATCATCGACCTCTGGAAGCGCTCCCAGCGCAAGATCGCGCTCTGGCTCCAAGGACAGATCATCCTCGGCATCGTAGTGGGCGTGCTCGTCTATCTCGTCCTCATGATCGTCGGCATACCGCACGCGCTCTTGCTCGCCCTGCTCGCGGCCCTGTTCGAGATCATTCCGGTCTTCGGCCCGATCATTTCGTCCGTGCCGGCCATATTGCTCGCTTTCGCTGACAAAGGCCTGGCTACCGGCCTGCTCCTCGTCGGCCTCTACCTCATCATCTATCAGTTCGAGAGCCAGCTCTTCTATCCGCTCGTGGTCAAAAAGATCGTCGGCATATCGCCGATCGTGGTCATCTTGGCCCTCGTCATCGGCGCCAAATTGGCCGGCATACTCGGCGCTTTGATCGCTGTCCCGCTCTCAGCCGCTTTGATGGAATACATACACGACATAGAGAAGTTCAAGAATGCCGAACGCGCCGAAAGGGCGGCGGTAGGGAAGGAAGCATAGATATCCGATATTAAAAAAGCCCAGCGCTATCGCTGGGCTTTTGATCTGATCGCGCAGGCGTCATTCGCGGGACTGCGCCGGGCTTTCTTTTCTTCGCGCCAGTCTATACGACCGTTTGAACCACGCAGTCATGATCCAGGCGACGATGACGACCGAGACGACAGTGGCGAGAATGAAGACTGCCTGGTTATTGGCCACTGCAGGGCCGAGCATGAGCTCGATCAAATAGAGCAGACAGAGGCCGATTGCCACTGAGACGACGGTCAGGATCGATCCCAAGAGAAGGAACATCCGCATTTTCATACATATAGCCTTGGTTGAGGGTGCGTACTCTGCATAAAGTATGTCCTATCGCCAGCCCCTGTCAACCGGTTTTCGTACATACTTCCCATTTTCAATGCTAAAATGTACACTACGTACCTATGGCTACTCCCAAGAAATCATTCTACATAACTACCACGCTCCCATATGTGAACGCTGAGCCGCAGATCGGTTTCGCTATGGAGCTCGTCCGCGCCGACGCCATCGCTCGCGCCAAGAGGCTCGAGGGCTTCGATGTATTCTTCAATACCGGCACAGATGAGCACGGCATCAAGGTCTATCGCAAAGCCAAAGAACAGCATGTCGAGACGCAGGCATATGTGGACCAATACGCCGAAAAATACAAGAAGCTCATACCGGCGCTCGGCGTGAGCGCTGACGTCAATTTCATACGCACGACCGATGCTGCCCACGTGGCTGCGGCCCAGGCTTTTTGGAAGCTCGTCGACAAGAACGGGCTCATATACAAGAAGAACTATTCGGTGAAGTACTGCGTCGGCTGCGAGCTCGAGAAGACCGATTCGGAGCTCGTCGACGGCAAATGCCCGCTCCACCCGCTCATGGAGCTCGAGACCATCCAAGAAGAGAATTACTTCTTCCGATTCAGCATATTCCAGAAACAGCTCCTCGATCTCTATGAGAAGAACGAGGATTTCGTCGTGCCGCATTCGCGCTTGAACGAGATACAGGCCTTCGTGGAGCGCGGTCTCGAAGACTTCAGCATCTCGAGGCTCGCGAGCAAGATGCCGTGGGGCGTGCCGGTTCCTGGAGATGAGGCGCAGGTCATGTATGTGTGGTTCGATGCGCTCGTCAATTATGTCTCGGCGATCGGCTGGCCCTCGAAAGAAGCAGATTTCAAGAAGTGGTGGATCGAGACCGGCGGGGTAGTGCAGTATTGCGGCAAGGACAATCTGCGCCAGCAAGCGGCGATGTGGCAGGCCATGCTCATGGCCGCGGGCATCGCGCCGTCCAAGACCATCGTCATCAACGGCTTCATCACCGGCGAGGGAGGCATCAAGATGTCGAAGTCTCTCGGCAACACCGTCGATCCGTTCGATATCGTCAAAGAATACGGCACTGATGCCTTGCGCTATTTTGTTCTGCGCGAGCTCGCTCCATTCGAGGATAGCCCGTTCTCAGCTGAAAAATTCAAGGAATCATACAACGCGCATCTCGCCAATGGCCTCGGCAACCTAGTCTCGCGAGTCATGAAGATGGCGTCATCGAACGGCGTCGTATTCGACGAGAAGGTTTCGAAAGAATTTGCCGCATCGCCCGAAATGGAGGCTCTCTACGCTAAACAAAAGCAAGCAATCGGCGCATACGACCTCCAGAAGGCTATGAATGCGGTATGGGAATTGATCGGCAACACGGACAAGATCGTCCAAGAGCGCGAGCCGTTCAAGAAGATCAAGACCGATCCGGAAGGCGCGAAATCAGATCTGCGGGAGCTCCTCGCTCGCCTCGACATGATCGGCGCCATGCTCATGCCGCTCTTGCCGGCGACCGCGGAAAAGATCATCGCCCTTGTCGAAAAAAATCAGATGCCTGAAGCCGCGCTCTTCATGAGGAAATAGCTCTGGATCCCACATGAAATATATAGACATACACGGCCATATCAATTCCACGGAATATGACGCAGACAGGGAAGAGGCGATCGCGCGCGCAAAAGGTGCAGGCGTCGGCATCATATCTGTAGGAACCGATCTCGAATCATCGCGCAAATGCGTGGCGCTCGCCGAGGCTCACGACGAAATGTGGGCCACCATAGGTATCCATCCGACTGATACCGGTCCGTCGGCGGTTTTCGAGCATTCCGCATTCAGAGAATTGGCAAAGCATCCCAAGGTTGTGGCGATCGGCGAATGCGGGCTCGATTACATGCATTCCAGGCCTGAAGACATGGATGCGCAGCGAGAATTGTTCAAGCAGCATATCGCATTGGCCAATGAAATCGGAAAGCCGCTCATGCTCCATGTGCGCAATGCCAAGTCGGGAATTCCCAATGCATATGCCGAGGCGCTCGAGATCTTGAGGACGCATGCAAAGGTTCGATCGAATTTCCATTTCTTCGCTGGTACGCTTGAGGATATGAACGCAGCGCTCGAGATCGGCTGCAGCGTCTCATTCACCGGCGTGCTCACATTCGCTCGTAGCTATGATGAATTTATCAAAAAGGTGCCGCTTGAGCGCATCATGTCAGAGACCGATTGTCCTTTTGTTACGCCTATTCCATATAGAGGTAAAAGGAATGAGCCCTCTTATGTCATTGAGGTCGTGAAAGCTATAGCGAAGATACGAGGCGAGGACGAAGGAAAGATCGCGGATCAATTGCTTGCGAATGCGAAAGATTTTTTTGCGATTTAACAAGGTGACACCTCGACATGTCGAGATGTCACCTTGTCGATTTCATTCCCATTTTTCTTATATTTGAAGATAAATTCATTCTGATTT
>CAZSAV010000059.1:0-2489 GCA_964604805.1 uncultured Candidatus Saccharibacteria bacterium
AGGTATGGGGCGCTCACGCTGAACGAGACGGTCACTGTGTCGAGCACTGGCGTCGGTATGATGTTCGATTTATTGATGCCGTTCGCCCCAGCTCCGGGGACCACCGTCGGGACTGGAGACGTAGGCTTCTGGGCTCCCGAAGAAGCCACGGCCTTGATGTTGCGGAGCGAGAATCCGTGCTGGAGCGCCACGCTGTTCAAGTCGATGACCAAGCGGATATTGTCGACGGTGTTGGGGAGCATCTTGGACAGCCTGTCGCGGTCTTCTTGAGAGACGTTGTTGAAATCCTTGAGGACCTTGTCGCGGACGGTGATGAGCTGTTCGGCGCTGGTGATGGCCGAAGAGTACTGCGTATTGACCGCCTTGATGGCGTCGGCATCGGCCAAGAGCGATTTGGTCACGGTGAAATAGATGCCGATGGCGAGGACGATGAGTATGGTTGCTGTGATGTTCCTATTCATATATTTAATTGGACTGCGTCGCAGCCGGCGTAGTCGAAGCCACAGGAGCTATCGATTGGGCATACGAGAGGTTCTTAGGATCGACGCTCGCCGAGAAGCCGAACGAGACCGTTCCGTTGGCGTCGAGGCTCGGATCAGACAGGATCGGATTCTTGATGATCTTGCGCAGGCCGTATTGCTCGAGCTGGCCCAAGACGTCGGACTGGAACGCTACCGCGATGAGGCTGGTGCCGTATCCGCGCATGGCGAGCTTGATGTCTCCCTGCCCTCCGGCTGGAGCAGTCACGTCCATGCTGAGGAAGCGCACGTTCTCGCTCGTAAAGCGCGTGATGATGTCGAATATCTGCGAGAGCGCGATGTGATTGGCCAATACCTGCTTGGCGAGGTCTATCTGGACGTTGGATTGCTTGAGCTGTTCGATGAGGTCGATATTGAACTGCTTCTCTCTATCGGCGAGCTGCTGCTTATATTGGGCCTGCGTGGTGATGAGATATTGCTTCCATGCATAGGTGGCTCCGACGCCGCCCAAGGACAAGATGAATATGATGACCGAGAAGGTCATGAAGAGGCTCACGCCGCGGTGCGATACCTTGGGCGATGCGCCCATCGATATCATCGGCTTCTTCGGAATGAATGAGGTTTGGAATTTGGTTTCCATAGAGGATTCCCAAGAATTATAGCAGGAATCCCGCTGTAAAGGGCTGTGTATAACAAACGATCCAGCCTATTTTTGCTTCACTTCTGGAAGATATGTGTAGGATTTGACCATGGCATTGAACAAAGGCAGTGCTTTCTGCAATTCATCCTTTGAAACGGCCGAGACCACTATCATGTCTCCTGCGCCGTCCGCATCGATATACGCAGTCTCTTCATAGCGCGGATACGTATCGTTTGCATACGAGACGATGGACGCGCGCGATGCTCCGTCGGTCACGATCGGATTGAGATCGGAAATCTTGATGCCTGCATACTCTTTTTTGAACTGCGCCTTGTCGTTCGTGATAAGCCCGGCAAAGTCCTTCGCAAACTTTTCGGTGTAGACCACACGACGCACATACATGGTCACAGGCGAGGTCGAGAATGTTTTCCCTGTCTTATAAAAGACCGCAGCTACGCCAATCTTCTGGGCTGTGTCGGTATCCACATTCCACGTTCCATCGCTTAAGGGAACCGTCATCGAAAAGCCTGACCCGTCCGAATACTTGAACACAAAGCCTGTACGGGAATCATTGAAGAACATCTGCGGCATCGATGCTGATTTTGCGCCTGTAACCTTATTCTGCGCCGTTTTACTTATCGAAACGCCGTATATTCCGGCTGCAACAAGCAAAAGCACGATAATCGCGCCTATGGATATAAAAATCTTTTTCATAATTTTTTGTTTTTAATAAACGAAACTCTGATTACTTTCTGTTCGATCTCTTACAATCTCCTGAGCGCCGCGCCTATCGCTACGGCGAGTTCGGGGCCCGCCTGAGCGAATTCTTCGGCGAGGAAAGCGGGGGTCTCGAGCTTGCCGAACGGGTCTGCATAGACGACGTCGGTCTGGAAGCTTATCTTGGCGAGGTCGGTGAAGCCTTTGAGGAGGACTCCCCCGCCCGTGAGGACCACTTTGCTCACATTCTTGGAATATTTCTTTTGATAGCTGAGGAGCGTCGCATTTGCTTCGTAGAACATATAGTCCAGGTTCACGGTGATGATCTCGGTCAATTCTTTATATTCCGGACCGCCCTTCAATCCATACGTGCGCTTCATGTTCTCGGCTTCGCTCACGCTGATCGATAGCGCCTTGGAGAGAGCGAGGGTGATGTCTTGGCTGCCCTTGTTGATGATATGCGACGAACGGAGGACGCCTCGCTCGATGATATAGAGCTTGGTCGAGCGCGCTCCCATGTCGATGATCATGTTCGTAGCGATGCCCTGGTCCACGACCGAGCGTATCGAGCTGAATATCTCTATCTCATAGAAGCTCGGCTGGAGGCCGCTTCCGGTCATGATCGACTGGTATTCGTTGATGTAGTCGTTATG
>CAZSAV010000059.1:2499-5123 GCA_964604805.1 uncultured Candidatus Saccharibacteria bacterium
TGTCGATGCCGCCGGCCGACTCGCCGTTCGCGGTGGCGACGACGAGCACGTCCATGCCTTGCTTCTCGGCTTTCGACGACTCGTCTTCGGTGACATAGGCTTCTTCTTTCGGAATGACGGAATAGTCGAGCAAGACTTCATTCAAGGGCACAGGTATGTACTTGCGCGCTTCGATAGCGACGATCTCGCCGACCTGCTTTTCGGGCACCGGTGGTATGGTGACGAAGGTGATGAGGCTCGCGGACAGAGGCAAAGCCGTGCCGCACGACGTCGTGGTGGTTTTTGATTCGTGGAGGATATCGCGTATGGCCTCGATGACCTTGTCAGCAGGCAGCGACACTGCACGGCCGACTTCGATGCCGGCGTACGGGCCGAGCGCCAATTCGCCATATGTCTCGAGGACGGCCCTGCCGTGCCTCTTCTTGACCTGGACGACTTTGACGGCCGAAGACCCTATATCTATGCCTAATACGCTCGTTTCTTTCTTGAAGAAGGAGGACAAGAATGACATGGTAGATATTATAGCGCACATACGGTAGTTGCGTAACGGGAGCGAGGCCTATATCCTTGTGCCATGCATTTTCTCAAGGCCCTCTCATCGGCCATAGCGGACGCCATTTTTCCTATATCGCCTGCGGAGCGCGAGCTCTTCGCCATGGATCCATCGACGGCGTTCCGCGTCTTCCCCCGAGCAAAGAATTTTCCGAGCCTCGAAGCATGTTCGGTATTCGCCTACCGCGACGAACGGGTCACGCAGCTCATCTGGAGCATCAAATACAAAAAATCGCGGCCAGGCGCCGCCATAGCCGCATATGCTTTATTCAGGATGCTCGATGCATATTCGAACGCCGCCGACCCGATCGTCGTTGTGCCTATGCCCATAACCAAGCGCCGACGCCGTGAGCGAGGCTTCAATCAATGCGAGCTCATCATGGACGAGCTCCGAAAGCTCGACCGCCAGGATCGATTCATATTCACCGATGATCTATTGGTCCGCACCCAGCACATGTCTCGACAGACGCTGAAGGACCGCTCGCATCGACTCGAGAGCGCACAGAATATATTCGCTGTGAATCAGAGCTCGGCCACGAATCTCAAGGCTTCATTGTCGCCGTCATATCTCGTTGCTGATGCCAACCACTTTCCCACGCGGCAAATAGCCGACGTGGGCACGACCGGAAGCACGATCAAAAGCGCCGTTCTCGCTTTGCATGAAGCCGGCTTCGAGCGGACGTGGGGACTATCTGTCGCGCATTGACTATACGATCTTCACGAACCTGCGCTTCCCTATCTTGAGGATAGAATCCTTTTCAGGCTTGAAATTGGGGTCTGTTATCTTCTCATCGTCTTCTGTCTTCACGCCGCCGCCGTCTACGAGACGCCTCCATTCTGCCTTCGAGGGGACGATGCCGGCTTTGACGAGGGCTTCTGACAGAGAATCGCCGCCGAGAGCGACCTCCTGTATGTCGTCAGGCACTCCGCCTTTTGAGAGGGTAGTGTTGAACGCTTCTTCGGCAGACTTCGCAGCTGCTTCGCCGTGATATCTCTTCACTATCTCGGAGGCGAGGGGCGCCTTCCTAGCGCGCGGATTGACCGACTTGGCTTTGAGGTCGGCAGCGATCTTCCGTATCTCGTCCATATCGAGATGCGTGCAGTCGGTGAAGAGCTGAGGGATGTTCTCGTCCGGCTGAGCCATGATCTTGCCGAACATGTCGTTCGGAGCGGCATCGAGGAATACGCCGGTGCCGAGGCTCTTGGACATCATCTTTTCGCCGGTGACCGGATTCTCGAGCAATGTGGTGATGAATACGAATTTCTCTCGCTTCTGATATCTCTGGACGAGCGTCCTTCCGGCCAAAGCATTGAACTTCTGGTCGTTGCCGCACAGCTCGACGTCGACGTTGAGATGGACGCTGTCATAGCCCTGCATCAATGGATAGAAGAATTCGTGCAGGTATATGGGCTTCTCCTCGGCGATGCGCTTCTCGAACATGTCGCGCTCGAGCATCCTCTGCACGGTGAAATTCGACGAGATGTCGATGAGCTCCTCGAATGTGAGCTTCGACAGCCAGTCATGGTTATAGACGACTTCGACGGGATTTTCCTTGTCATCGAAGCTGATGATCGGCGACAGCTGTTCGATCCAAGTCTTGGTATTGGCGACGACCTGGTCGCGAGTGAGCTGGACGCGCGCAGCGGTCTTGTCGGTCGGATCGCCGATGCGAGCGGTGAAATCCCCCACCAGGAGGATGATGTGGTGCCCGAGCTTGCGCATCTTTTCGAGGATGAGGTAGTTCGTCGCATGGCCGAGATGGAGAGCCGGGCCTGTGGGATCCGCGCCGATATAGAAGCGCATCTTGCGCCCGGACATCATCTCTTTCTTCAAGAGCTCCTTCGACGGCAATATCTCTTTGACGCTCCTCGAGAGCGCGTCGTCGATGGCCTTCTCATCGGTTACGATTTTCATAGCTGTCATCTTATCGCGTTTTTGACTGGATTTCCATCGCATTGACAAGTTCTTCTTCTATACGCAAAAGCGATGCAGTGTCCTGCATCGCTTTTTTGATATCGGCACTCTGCTTTACATCTGGGGCGTCGAGGCCGGCGGCGTCGATGTCGGCGCT
>CAZSAV010000060.1:0-4821 GCA_964604805.1 uncultured Candidatus Saccharibacteria bacterium
GCACCCTCTTCGGAATGGCCGGGTCGGTCATGGCCCATAATGCCATGGTGGGATACCGCGTCGGATGGCATTTCGTCATGAATCTCATCCCATCCGGCCTGATCATGGCGTGCGTGATGCGCCCCATGGAACCGCGACCGCATGCCCTTGCGACAGCGTGACCTTCCCTTCGACCCGCCATATTTTGGCGGGTTTTTTCATATAAAATCGGTGCGATGCGGTACATTGACTTTTTATATTAAATGTGTTTATCTAATATCAGATCGAGTCATTTAAAACCAAACGAAAGGCATGCAAAATGGACATCAAAGCTCATCCCAATTATTGGAATACCCGTCGTTTCGAAGTGTTCCAGCCTATTATCGCCGATATTCTCGGAAGAAATCTCGAGCGCAACGGCATCAAGACTGTATACATCTCGGGCGGAAGCCTCAGTTACTATAAAGTGCAGCGAAACCCGGATGAATTCCACATATTCATCGGGGGCACGTCATACGGAGGCGAGATAAGGAGCAAAGCCGGTGCGCTCGACACCATGTGGGGAGTGAGCACTGGATTCGGCGGCTGCGACTGCGGCACGTTGCTCGAGGCATCCGGAAACGGGCTCCTCGTCATCGAACCGCAAAGCAATTACCCGGTAGCCGAGCTCATCGGCAACAACCTGTTCATCCTCTTCAATATCGCCAATACCAATCATCTGGGGGACGAAGCGCGAACAGCCATATTCCAGAACATCCTCAACGAGGCGCTCGTTCTCCTAGGCGGGAACTTCCCTTCCCTCGAAAGCCTCTATAACGGAAAATACAAGATGCCCGTGCTTCGCGCTGCCGGCATCGTCCAAAAGGAGCTCGCCGATGCTCGGCGTGAGCTCGCCAAATTGGTGAGCTACGGCATGGAACTGCAATCCAAGCTCGAGAGCCTCGAGGGCCAAGGCAGCCCGTCAGATCAGATCCTCAACCGGATCGCCAGCATCCCCGAAATAAAAAGCGTGGATGTCTCAGGCAAGAGCATGGTGCTCATAACGCATGCTATGTATGGGTTCGATAGAGAACGAGAGAAGATCCATGAATATGGAAACTTCAAGCTGACGCTGGACTTCGGGCAAGGAGCGAATGTCAAGTTCACAAACCTGACGCGGAGGCCCTACGAGGACTACTACGGCACGTATGGGCATCCGCACGTCGACCGCGCGCGAGGTTACTGGTGCCAAGGCGAAGGAGAAGGCATCCTCGCGCTCCTCCAATCGTTCGAGTACGAAGCGGCTATCCTCTTCGCGCTCAAAGCCATCGATTCGGTCAATACCGATCCGAGAGGCAACTATGTGGAAGTCCTGCGAAAGTTCCCCATCGTGACTGAGCGCAAGCCGTATCCGACGGAGCGAGAGCCGATCGATCCTGACACGCGCCGTGCATTCGCTCGGATATTCGGTAACGACGGCAGGCAGACCGAGGACATGCGCGCCCAGATCGCCCTAAACCGGCAGTCGGTGCGCAAATTCCAACAGCGCATCATCACCGGACGCATGGAACAAACCCTCGCCCGCATGATCTCCGTCACAGGCAACAGAGGCGACAAGGCCCACAAGGCCATGAAGTCTCTATCGGCCCACATCGGTTCTGCCCTCAGCGCGACCAGCGGCATCGAAAGCGTGTCGTCGGTCTATCCGAAAGGCGACGCGCTCACCATCCGCACCAAGGACAGCGTCCTCGGCGCAAATCGCGCGCTCGCTCCAGACGGATACGAGATAGTCTTCGACTTCTCGTCAGGCGTGACGTCGGCAAGGGCCATCGGCATGCCCGATCCCGAGACGGTTCCGCCGAAGAACGGCGTACCCGATGGCCCAAAAGGCGAGCTGCCCTTGGGACAGCTCACATCGACCATCCCTGATCTCCTTGGCGCCTTTGAGATCGAGACTGCGACGACCATGGTCATCGAACATCTCATCCAACAGGCTGAAGAAGCCGCAGAGACGGAGACAGTAGCAGAACAGCGAGCCGCCTGACGGCTTCATATAGCCCCCCTTTTGACGAAGGGGGGCTTTTTTCTTGCCCGAACCCTCTACTTGACATATCCATATATATATGTATAGTGTGTACAGGAGATAGAACTACACAACCACATACGACACCAATATATGAGAAAACGATACAGACGGACCGGATCCGCGCCTACGCTCACGGTTTCGACCGAAGTGCCGCCGGAACAGGCGGCGCCTGTCCCCCAAGGACCAGGCTGGACGTTCGCTACAAGCGGAGCGAGCACATTCAGGATCGCCAGAAAGTTCCACACATCTGCGGAACTGCTGTCGATACCTGGGAATATACCCAAAGTGCTCGTCAGCCGGCTGGCGATACACAAGATATTCTTCATCGTCGGGGCGATCGAGCTCGAAGTCGGCTGGCTCGGCACTGCGAGACAGAACGGATCGACCATCACCATCGACGACGTATTCCTCTTCAAGCAAGACGTGAGCTTCGGGCACACTGCGCTCGACGAGGGAAACATGGCGGATATCATGGTGGAAGTTGTCCAGAAGCCTGGCGGCGAGGAGATCTTCAATAACACCAAGTTCTGGGGACACTCGCACGGAAGCGGAAGCACGTTCCCTTCGATGCAGGACGACACCCAGATGGAGAAATTCAGGAAGCAAGGCGCCGAGTTCTTCCTTCGCGGCATATTCAACCGCCGCGGTGAGATCAGCTTCAGCGTCTTCGACTGGAAGAGAGGCGTAGCCTTTCACAATGTCCCCTGGAATCTCACCGGGCGCATGGTGAGCGAGACCCAATATCGGGAGATAAGGGAGGAGATGCGAGCCGAAATGCTCGCAAAGGTCACGTATAGCCTACGACCGCCTCCCCCACCGGCGCCTACGAACGTCGTAGTGCCGCAATCGACATACGCGCCGCCGCACAGCATCATCCATTATCTGAGCCCTCATTATTGGCTCAAGAAAGGAGGCTCCTGATGCTCGACACCATTCGACATCTCGAAGTCTTCTCGCCGACCGAGTTCGGAGACCAACGGATCGACATCATCGGCGTCGGAGCCACTGGCTCGCGGATCGCGATCGGGCTCGCCAAGCTCGGGATCCCCCAGATCCATATCTGGGATTTCGACAAGGTCGAGGCCCATAACGTCCCTAACCAGGCATTCGGCCTGAACCACATCGGACAGCTCAAGGTAGAAGCGCTCCAGGCCATCATCAAGGACCAGACCGGCACGGAAGTGACGATCCACAACGAACGGGTCGATGGGACTCAGCGCTTGGGAGTGGTCGTATTCTTGCTCACGGACACCATGGCGTCGCGCCAGGAGATCTGGAAAGCAGGGATACGATACAAGCCCAGCACCGCATTCATGATCGAGACGCGGATGGGGTCGAACAGCGGCCGCATCTACTCGGTCAATCCGTCTGACCCGGCGCATGTCAAAGGATGGGAGGCGACTCTCTACTCCGACAACGTCGCCGAGGTATCGGCGTGCGGCACGAGCATCACGGTCGGGTCCACGGCGGAAGTCGTGTCAGGCCTGGCAGTGTGGCAGCTCATCCGCTGGCACAAGATCCAACAGCAACAAAAGGCGGGGAAAGAAACTACCGACGAGATCGAGAACGAGCTCGTCTTCTCCCTGCAGCCGATGATGACCACCGGCTCGGTATTCCAATAACCTCAAAACAAAGAAAGGAAGGAAACAGAAACTATGGCTAACGCACAAAAGAAGAAAACCGCGCCGCAAGGCAACAAAGCCAAAGCGGAAGCTGCCAAGGACGTCACCGTCAAGATCGGGGCTTTCCCCGGCGGCAAGATCAAGCCTTACACCGTACCTGCGGGCAGCACCTACATCCAGGCCCTCCGCGAAGCGAACCTCTACACCGGCGACCGTTCTTCGAGCGACCAGCTCGACGTCCGCGTCAACGGCACCAAAGTCACCAACCTGCAGGGCTCGGTGAACGACGGGGACCAGATCCTCCTGTTCACTCAAGTCCGCGGCAATTGACCGGCAACGGCGATTGCAACGCGCGCTCACATTGAGCGCGCGTTTTTATTTATATATTCGATACATCTATGCCCTCCACTTCTTCTCCTGTTCGCTGATATCGCTCGGCTTGTAGCCTGGCGTTGCTTTATCCCCTACCACTGGCCGAGAGATATAGAGCCTCCTATTCTTTGTATCATAGAAAACCGTATCGCCGCCGCCGACCATCTTTGGTCCGACTATGACCAAAGGGTCGAACTTCAGAACTTCTGATGCTGATTTCGTCAATATTTCGATTGATTTCAAATAATTCTCTTGATATGTCTTATCACTTTCCGAATCCCACGCACTGACACGATAATTGCCTCCGAATATAGCCGCATCGATGGTGCCTTCGACGCACCGAGCCGCTATCTCCCGTAAACGCTCCTCGAGGTCTTTGGTAAACCTATCCGTTCCTTCTGAATCTTTCACAAAATAGCTCGGATCCTCGTGGCTCATCAACGACACCTCTTCACCGGTGGCCTTGTCCTTTCCTGCCACGACGATGCCGGTGCAATTACGAAATCCGTATGAGAATTTGTCGTCGCCATCGACGGTTGAGATGACGTACGTCTCGTAGCCTGCATTCTTGAAATTCTGCCTCGTCAGATCTTCAGCTATGCTGAAGTAATCGACATTCTTTCCATGAGCTGAATTGGTCGTGAAGCCTGAGAATACCTCTTCTTCAGTGCCAGGATATTGTTCGAATTGCTCGCTTGTACCCACGCACGCGATGATAGGCTTTACGCCTGGATCGAGATGCTCGGCGCGGGCCTCGTGCATCCGCAGGTTCTTCGAAATGTC
>CAZSAV010000060.1:4831-5063 GCA_964604805.1 uncultured Candidatus Saccharibacteria bacterium
CTTACATCGAGCATGCTGACGAGACCCGGCTCTTTGGAGATTCTTTCTGATATTTCCTTTTTTTGTTCTGCCGAATGGACGGCCCCTTCGAATGATTGCATGCGACAATTCTACTACTAACGCTACCCCCATGCCACTCGTATATATCGACGGCCTATAGGTGTATACTTATGCGCAGCCTCTGTTCTTCCTACAACACGACAACGAAAGGGCCTTATGTTCTCCATACTCC
>CAZSAV010000061.1:0-4917 GCA_964604805.1 uncultured Candidatus Saccharibacteria bacterium
AGCTAGGATCAAACTCTTAACTAAGAAGCGAACGGAACAAAATAGAAGGCGCTATTCACCCCGAGTTCATCGAGGGGGCATTCTAAATCATATTTCGCTGTCCTATGCTCAGTAGGGTCCGCTGAATCTGCAGACCCTCCGTAATCATTTTGGAATATTCGAATATTTGCACATGCCCTCCGTAGCCTTTGGCGTAGGAGGGCGCTCCCGTAGACCTCGCTAAAGGCGATACGGGAGATCCCCGTCCTGCTTCGCTTCGGTGAAGCTTCGCAGGACAGGTACATTCTCTTGTATTTATTAGACTTTCAAAGTACCGCCGCGCATTTCACGGCGTGGATACCATCTTACTTGAATGCGATCGGAAGTCAAGCGTTTTGATAGAGCCGCGCGAAGCCCTCATCGGTGACATGAAATGCTATTGACATTTAGTTGGATAAATTGTACTTTTTATGCAGAAAAGGACTCTTATGAGGCAACTATCTGAAAAGGAAAACCGCCGCCTCCGCCAACAGGCGAGCAGGCGGAAACGCGAAGCCGAGAACGAGGACAGGGACGCGCGGATCGCCGCCTGGCTCTTCGGGGGCATATGCGCCCTGCTCTTCGTCATCATCGGCCTGATCGTCCTCTATGGCCCGCAAGAATCTGCCGGCCCGAAACAGACGGTCTCCCAGCACAAATGACATATCGTCCCCGAACCGGCTGCCCATGCAGCCGGTTTTTTATATGCTAGTATGCCCCTATGAACAAGACGCCGAAAAAAGACGCTGAAGCCTTGGGGCAGGAATACGACGTCGCCGTGATCGGCGGCGGCCCTGCCGGCATGATGGCGGCCGGACGCGCCGCAGAGCGCGGACTCAAGGTCGTCGTCCTGGAAAAGAACAAAGGCCTCGGCGCGAAGCTCCTCATCACCGGCGGAGGCAGGTGCAACGTGACCAATGCCGAATTCGACAACCGCACGCTGCTCGCCAGATTCAAAGACAGCGACAAATTCCTCTTCTCTGCATTCGCCCAGCACAGCGTCAAAGAGAGCTTGGACTTCTTCAATTCGCGCAATATGCCGACCAAGATCGAAGCCGAGAAGCGCGTCTTCCCCGTGAGCGATAGCGCCAAGTCCGTCTGGGACGTCCTGGTCGACTATATGAAGCAGAGCAAGGTGACCGTCATATCGAACGCCGCCGTGTCTGGTTTCGTCCAGACCAAGCCGGGACATATCGATGCGGTCAAACTCAAAGACGGCACAGCTGTCCGCGCCCGGTCGTTCGTCCTCGCAACCGGCGGCATGTCGCACCCGGAGACGGGCTCGACCGGCGACGGATTCAAGTGGCTCGCCAAAGCCGGCCACGCCATCGCCGCTCCGCATGCGGCCCTGGTACCCGTCGAAGCCGAAGACCCGTGGGTCAGGAAGCTCTCGGGCTTTTCCTTGCCGGCGGCCAAGGTCACTCTCTGCCAGAACGGGATCAAGCAAGGCGTGAAGAAAGGCAAAGTGCTCTTCACCCATTTCGGCCTGTCCGGACCGGCCGTCTTGAATATGAGCTCCGAGATAGACGAGCTCCTCAAGTACGGCGAAGTCGTCATGTCGCTCGATCTCCTGCCCCAGCACGACTATGGCACCTTGAATGAGGCCCTGCAGAAGCTCTTCGCCAAAGACATCAATAAAAAATTCAAGAATGCGATCGCCGGGCTCGTGCCGTCGGCCCTCATTCCTGCCATATTGGAGAAGTCCAACATCAACGGAGACACTGCCTGCAACAGCATCACTCGCGAAGAGCGGCTCCATCTCGTCAAAGTATTGAAAGACATGCGGCTCAAACCGACCGGCCTCCTCGGCGCCGACAAGGCCATCATCACTTCGGGCGGCGTGGCTTTGGAAGAGATCGACTGGAAGACCATGCGCTCGCGCCTCATCCCCAATCTCCATATCGTCGGCGACCTCCTCAACATCGACCGGCCGTCGGGCGGCTACAGCCTCCAGCTCTGCTGGACGACGGGCTGGGTGGCCGGGAATTCTGCGACGAAGGAGTGACCCCTATACCGTCTTCCTCAATCTTTTCCGTATCTCTTTGTATTGAGGCACAGTTTCAGCAACCAGATTCCAAAACCCTTTGCCGTGATTGAATTCGCGTATATGGCAGATCTCGTGGACGATGACATAGTCGCGGACTTCCGGCGACAAAAAGACGATCTTGTAGTTGAAGTTGAGGTTGCCCTGCTTGGAGCAGCTGCCCCAGCGGCTCTTTTGATTCCTGATGGCGATCTTCCCTATTGCGAATCGATAGTGCGCATTGAAATGCCTGACGCGCTCGGCGACGAGGGCGCGAGCGGCTTCTTTGTTCGCGAGATAGAGCTTGCGGCTCCGCGTGCGGAAGAGCGAGGTGAATATGCGGATGATCGGCGCTTTCATAGGGGGTGATTATAGCATCGGAATGCGCGGCCGGCGCATATTGACATTGCCCCGCTTCGTCCTAGAATCGAATAAACGCGAACATTCACAGAAAGGACATATGAGCGAGCTCATCGTCATCGCAGGACCGCAGGCCGCCGGGAAATCGACGACCGTCGCCCGGCTGAGCGAACAGTATGCGGGCATCGCGCCCCTCTTCGGGAGGAAGCGCGGCCCCCTCATCTTCCCGCTCCAAGAGAGCCGGCAGATATTCGTGCATATGCACATGCTCCTCGGCGGCATCTTCATGACGCCCGAGCAGGAATACCAGATCATCGCTTGCGACTTCGAGCGCATGGACGCCATCGCCCGGCGCGCGAGCCGGCGGATCATCTATCTCGACGAATGCAACGTCTTCACTCTGGCGCATGCCGCGGCCCATGGCGTCGTCGGCGTCCAAGACCAGTTCGCCAACTATGTCCGGCGCCTACAAGCCCTGCGCGCCAAGGTCATATTCCTCGACGTGCCGCCGTCCATCTCATGGGAGCGCCGCAAGCGCTCCTACGAGAAGCGCCTCGTCTACTTCCCCAGAAAGGACCATCGCCGCCTCATGGCCGCCTTCGAACGCCACCTCCACAAGGTGCATCCCCTGCTCCTCGAGACGTATGCGAAGCTGCCCTTGCCCAAGCGCATGATCGACGCCCGTCAGCCCAATCGCAGCATCATCGCCCAAGCGAGCGCCGCCCTCTCGGAGCTCTCGACCTCGTTCCGCTGAAAAATCCCCGCCGCTCATCGAGAGCGTCGGGGATGTTTTTAATTCGCGAGCGGGAACAGGATCTCGCGATGGCCGTATTGGCGGGTGAGCAAGGTCATCAGGCTGTTGCCGCTCGGCACGACGATGAGCGTCGAGCGGATCTTGCTCGGATTCAGGAAGGACGAAACGCGCTTGACCTCGAGGACGACCTTGTCGCTCGGGGCCACCAAAGGCTGGAATATGCTGTACGCCGGGGGCGTAGCCATATAGACGCCGTCCTTGATCTGCGCCGCTACGGTGTAGATCTCATAGACGCGGAACGCGCACTTGCTCTGGTCGTCCGCCAGCTTGGCGAAGCGCACGAACGGCAGCCAATGGATCCATTCGCTGATCTTCTCGCCGTTGGCGAGGATGAAGCCCATCGGATCGGTATCCGGCTGGAATTCTGAGAGATAGAGCATCCGCGACGGGCCGCCCGGCAGATTGAAGTACAGGTTGCGCTCGAGATCGGCCGGCTCCATGAGCCTGCTGGCCTCGAGGTTCTCCTTGTATCCGGATTTGCCGGTGAAGGTGACGAAGCGCCGCATGGACTTCTCATGATGGTCGACGTCTATCTTGCGGAAGGCCAGCTTGGCGCCCCGCTCTCGCACATAGTCGAGATCGATGCGCCGCGGCTCTGACGGTATGTTGAGGACGTAGTTGCCGGCCTCGCACGACAAGAACAGCTGGTGAGTCACGTAGTTCACGATGACCGCGAATATGGGCAGGCCTCTGCGCACGCAGGTGATGGCGGTAGTTGCTCCGGTGATCGGAGCGGTGGCGCCGCATTCCTTCTCCCATCGCTCGCGCACGCCTTTGCCTCGCATGACCTGATCGAGCGTCTTCGTCCGGTCGAAGCCTTGGAGGAATTTATTGAGGACCATGCTCCGGTCCATGGGGTCGGCCAGGAAGACGGTGGTGAACCTCCGCGGGTCTCCGTAGTCGGGCTGGAGATTGGCGAGGTCGTCGGTGCCCATCTCTTCGGTGATGATGATGGCCCGCGAATCGTAGCGGCGGAGTATCTCCGTGAGGAGTATCTCCGGCGTCGCATCGAGGACGAGGGTGTCCCCTTTGCCGAATGTCGACGATATGGAGCGCTGAGCCTCTCCGACCGTCACGCTGAGCACGCCTCGGTAGGCGCCGAGCACCGCATCGATGGCGGCATTGCAATGTCCTTCTTCTACGCCCTGCATATATTTCCTTTCTGTTGTGATGTTCTACACGGCTGACCTAACACTACAACTCGATAGGGGTATGTCAATAGCCGCATGGATCCATTCATATACAAAAAACCGCAGCCGATAGCCGGCTGCGGTATACCGAGATTCAAATGTGATCCGGGTATCAACCAAACTCGGGGTTGGCCGCCACGCGAGGAACGTAGTCCTGCGTCGGCTGCCAGGCTTCTGCATATGCCCCCGCATCATCTACCCGAGCGTAAAGCCCGTCGCAATAGATGATGCAGATCTTTCTGCAGAAGCACAACCCACTGCCTTTCCGATAAGCAATGTGGAACACATAGCCTTTCGTTATTGCCCCCGCTTTTGCGTACCGCGGGATCGGCTGGTGAAATGCGCGATATAAAGTACAACATCCTTTCGGGTCACGGTCGCGCACCTCTGCGCGCAGTGACGAGGATGTGAGTGTTATAGCACACTCACATTTTTTGTCAATACCCACGATTTCGACCTTCAAATGCCCTGTATCAGAGCCATTTTTTGAGCCCTCGTCAGGCGCTTCAAGG
>CAZSAV010000062.1:0-1295 GCA_964604805.1 uncultured Candidatus Saccharibacteria bacterium
ATGTTTTGCTCGTGCAAGAACGACCCCGACGAAGAGAGGCCGAACGCGAACGTCTCTGTCGCCTCCCCTGCCGACACCGCTGCCCGGAAGTTCGGCACGAAGACCGAAGTCAAAAACTTGAACTCCTTCAAGACCGTCGAGAAAGCGATCGACTTCGAGATCGAGCGCCAGTCTTCCCTGCTCGAGAGGGGCGAGCCTGTCCTCCAAGAGACCTGCGGCTGGGACGAGAAGGCGCAGGAGACGTTCTCTCAGAGGAGCAAAGAGAGCTCGCACGACTATCGCTACTTCCCTGATCCCGATATACCGAAGCTCAAAGTTTCAGAGGTCCCCGAATTTAATGCGGAGAATCTGAAAAAAGAATTGCCTGAATTGCCGTGGATAAAGAGAGAGCGATATAAAAAAGATCACGGCATGACGGACAAGGAAGTGGCGGTATTCGTCGATTCGCGGCCCATATCAGACTATTTTGAAACCGTGATCGCTTCGTTCAAGGCAGAACAGAAAAAGGTGCGCTTAGCCATCAATTATCTCCTCACTGATTATCTCGGCCTCCTCAAGAAAGCAGGCGCGGCTGACCTCGAATCATCTATCCATTCGATACCGGCTGCATCATTCGCTGAGCTCGTCGATCTGGCAGCTAGCAAAGAAGTATCGTCGAGCGGAGCAAAATCGCTGCTCAATACCCTGCTCAACGAAGAACCAGCCTTCAAGGATAAGAATATTTCTGTTAAATCCCCCGCTGAGAAGCACGGCCTCATCCAAAAGAGCGATGCTGGCGCCCTCATTCCTGCCATAGAAAAGGTCATCGCCGACAATGCTCAAGTCGTCTCTGATTATAAAGGCGGAAAGACCGCTTCCTTGCAATACCTCATCGGCCAAGCCATGAAAGCCACCAAAGGAGCAGGCAACCCCGAGGTCGTGAAGAAGCTCCTCATCGAGAAGATCGGTCAGTAGCTCGGCATCTATTCTCATATAAAAAACCAGAGCGAGGGCTCTGGTATGTGTCATCTCATGGCGAACTCGACGCCAGTGCCGTTCCATGCGCGGACGACGACCGCATCGAGCCGGGCCTGGAAGATGAATTCCGAGACGAGATGCTCGATGAGCCGCATATCCGGCTGAAACTTCGACGAATCGGGGATGCGCACATAGCGCTTCCTGGTCTGTAGGTCTTCGAGAAGGAGTATCTCTCCCCGCTCGAAGTTCTCGAGATAAACCGCAAGGATCGGGCGCTCTCTGCATAGCCTGAGGAGCGTCTCCTTGTCGTATGCATTCTGTAAAGTTTCCATATCTCC
>CAZSAV010000062.1:1305-4628 GCA_964604805.1 uncultured Candidatus Saccharibacteria bacterium
CAATATTCAAAATCGACTATTCGACGGATACGGAGCCTTCTTCGGCTTCAGGAGGAAGAGACGGATGCGGGACCTGGAGGAGCTTGGTCATCTCATTGGTGAGAGCCTGGATCGAAGCGTCGTCGAGGACGGACACTTCGAGGATGTCCGGATTGAGCTTGGCCAGAGCCTTGCGCGCTTTGGCTATCTCCGCGGCGCCGACCATGTCGGTCTTGGTGAGGATGACGACCTCTTTCTTGTCAGCCAGGCCATTGCCGTATTTTTCGAGCTCTTTCCTGATGCCTTGATATGCCGCTTTGACGCCGCCATGCGCAGACTCGTCGAGGACGTTCTCGAGCGATACGAGATGGAAGAGCATATGCGTGCGCTTCACATGGCGGAGGAATTTGTGGCCGAGTCCCTTGCCCTCTGAGGCTCCTTCGATGAGGCCGGGGATATCGGCCAATACATAGCCGCCCGGCAATGCGCCGAGATTGGGGTCGAGCGTAGTGAATTGATAGCTGCCGACTTTGGCGTGGGCATGCGTGAGGGCGTTCAAAAGGCTCGATTTGCCCGCATTCGGAAGGCCGATCAGGCCGGCATCGGCGATGAGGTTCAATTCGACGGTGAAATCGGCGTCTTCGCCTGCGACTCCGCCGGTCGACTGCTCGGGGCGGACATTGGTCGAGGCCTTGAAATGCTCGTTGCCGAGGCCTCCCCTGCCGCCATGGAGTATCTTGGATACCTGACCGTCCTCGATGAGCTCGACGGTGCGGCCGGTCTTGTGGTTCTTGACGACGGAGCCGATCGGGAGATCGATATAGAAATCAGCGCCGGCTTTGCCTTGCATGCTCCAATTCTGCCCATCCGAGCCGTTCTCGGCTTCGAATTTCTTTACTGACTTGTGGCGAGCCAATATATTTATATCGCGCACGGCGCGCACATATACGTCGCCGCCAGGGCCGCCATTGCCGCCCGCCGCGCCGGCGAATTCCTTGGCGCGCTCATGGCGCCACCTGACCACGCCGGAGCCTCCGTCGCCTGCTGCGGCGTAAAATTGTATTTCGTCTACGAATGCCATGATATTAGATGCGAGGAGGGCCTGCGGACGGATCGGGATTCATAAAAGCGTTCTTGTATATCTCGAGCAAGGTGAAGAGGAATACCAAGACGACCGGGCCGAGGAAGAGTCCGACGACGCCGAAGACGAGCAGGCCGCCGAGGACCGAGAGCAAGATGAGAAACGGGTGTATATGCACTCCCCGATTGACGAGCGAGGGGCTGAGGACATGGTCGATGAGGAAGATGCCGGTATAGCCCCAGATGAGCAAGCCGATGCCGAATGCGTATTTTCCGATGATAAAGAGGTATGCCACGCCCGGAAGTATGACGAGGCTCGTGCCGAAGCCGGGCACCAGAGCGGCTACCGCAGCGACCGTGCCCCAGAGAGCCGGCGCCGGTATGCCGAACGCGAGGAACGCCAAGCCGGTCGATACTCCTTCGAGCAGGCTCGCCGAGAGCGCGCCCGCGAATATGGAGCGTATGCCGCGCTTGAACGTGGTGGTGATGTATTCGTCATTGGCATCGAGGAGCGGGCTCCATGATATGAATTTTTGCTTCAACGCAGCGCCGTCGCGAAGGAAATAGAACAGAGCGAGCAAGAACACCAGAGCATAGCCGCCCACCTTGGCGAGGCTCGAGAATATGCTATCGAGATTGGAGAATGCCCATTCGAGGCCGGCCTTCATATATTCGGTCACATTGAGGGAGTCGAACGTATATGCAGGCAAGACGCCGAAGATGTGGTTGGAGAACGACTGCGAGTATGCATTGAGAGCGTCGACGACGTGCGACCTGTTGCCCTCGTCGGTCAGCATGCCGTAGAGGACCTGGATCTCGCTATAGATGCTGCCTGCGAGGAAGAAGAGCGGCACGAGGATGACCGCCACAACGATGAGCACCGTAGCGATGGCGGCGACGGTCGACATGAATCGCCTGCGACCGAGCAGGCGCCAGATGAGACGATAGAGGGGGTGCGCGACGACCGCGACGGCCATAGCGAGGACGACCGGAGTGAGGAACGGCAAAAAGATGAATGCGGTCGCCGCGGCGGCCGCCAAGAGGAGCACGAAGAAAAAGTAGGATGAGATGCGTGAATTCATAAAAATGATATTACCACATTCTCTGGATTTTGTGAAATATCAGCGGCTGTCGCTCATTGAAGCACTGCCACTTCATGCTCGAGCACCTCGTCTTTGTCATCGAAGAGGAATCTGCCCTTGAATGAATGCCCTTTGTGGAAGAGCGGCATCCAATACACGTCGTCTTTCCACATATCCTTGAACGGTATCTCCCCGACATCGAACCATTGCGGGCGCATCTCTTCGCTCTCGGCCGGTTCGCCGTCATATTCCGTGACTTTGAAGACATGCACCTCGAGGATCTCTGGATTGCCCTTGAATTCGAATTCGATGACGCCTTTCTCCTCTAATTCGAATATATCGATGCCGGCTTCTTCCTTCATCTCCCTGCGAGCCGCATCTTCGATCGATTCCCCTTCCATGAGCTTGCCGCCGAAGCCGTTCCAGCGGCCTGCGCCGAAGCCGCGCTTCTTCATGCCGAGGAGTATCCTCGGGTGCTCGTGGACCAGACAGAGCGTCAATATCTTTTTCTTTTTATCCATTGAATGTGTCTTTCTTTCCGCACCACGGACAATGCCATTCTACCCGCTTATCGGGCGCATCGCCAATGGTCCACCATTTACCGCATGACGGGCAATGGAAATGGCTCAGTGATTCGACTGAGCGCCTAGGCTGTTTTGTAGGTTTAGATTTCTTCATCTACATGCCGCGCTTGCGGTACGCCATCTTTATGCGCAGATATGCGCTGTCAGTCCCTGGCTCCTTGCCCGATTCTGCCCTCATGAGCTTGGCGGGGTATTTCTTGGCGGCATGAGCGAGCTTGGCGCGGATGATCTTGTCCGCATCGAGGCCGAGCAAGACCGCCATCTCGAGGGCATATATGAGCACGTCAGCCAATTCCTTTTCGATCTCTGACATCTTGCCTTTATTCTTCTTGACGTCTTTTCGAGACAGATTCTCCCACTGGAACAATTCCAAAAGCTCAGCGCCTTCGATCATGATCGATTTTGCCACATCAGACGGCCGCAGGTCGTCCCAGCCGCGGTCCTTGAGATGCGTATGTATCTTTTTCTCCAGTTTTTTCATATGTTACTTGCTCGCCATCAGCCTCTTGTGCTCATCCGTCTCTTTAAGCCCGCAATTCTTGTATTTTTTTCCTGAACCACACGGGCATGGGTCGTTCCTTCCGACTTCGGATTTCTT
>CAZSAV010000062.1:4645-4909 GCA_964604805.1 uncultured Candidatus Saccharibacteria bacterium
CCCCTACCCCGATGACTTGCGCATTCTCATGGACCTCTCGGAGGTCCGCGGCGATCGATCCGCCCGCACCAGAATCTTGTGCGGAATTGACCGGAACCACATGCGGAATGATCTTGGCGACCTGTTCGGACATAGCGGCCTGCATCTCCTTGAAGAGCCTGAGGCCTTCTTTCTTGTACTCGACGAGCGGATCGCGCTGGCCGTAAGCGCGCAGATTGACGCTCGAGCGCGTATAATCCATGACTTCGAGGTGCTCGACCCAAT
>CAZSAV010000063.1:0-4844 GCA_964604805.1 uncultured Candidatus Saccharibacteria bacterium
GCTCGACCAGGGCATAGCTCCGCGTCCAGAGAATTTCAGAGACTTCACGTTCAATCAATACGCGATCACATTCTATTTTCCGAAATACGCCGTCGCTCCGGGAGCATTCGGTGAGCAGAAGGTCGCTATTCCTCTAAGTGCGATAAAGTAACTTTGATTGCGAATTAGGCTCGGATGCTGGCCTTTTCCAATATTTGAATCTTTTCAAATAAAATTTAACCTCAATTAAACCCTATGTGGGCTTTTTCTTATATTTTAAGGGTATTTAGGGGATATTGACATATTCCTATATTGTGCTATAATAGTACCAGTATGAAAAAACTGCTCCTTTACCTACTGGGTCTCGTGGGTCTCGCCCCTGAGACGAAACTCAACCTCAACTCCCCGATCAGCGCCGATGGCAAAATCCGCGTCGATCGTCCAGGCGAAGGCATCTACTTACCGCCGCTCTGCGACGTCAAAGTCAAAGGCGACAAACTGGTCTTCACGGCACGCAAATACAAGGCCCTCGAGAAGGCCTCCGAGCCTGTGCTCGTGGCTGATCTGCCTGACCGTGAACCGTACGAGCTCGTCGGCCATCTCAAGCAGACATTGGGGACGCCGGTCCCGTTCACGGTGATGGTGGACGGCGAACCGATCGTGCCCGAAAGCCACAAGATCCTTCCCAAGAAGGAACTGCCGCTGGCACCGATCCCCCGCCGCCAGATCGTCCCGCCCATCGAGCCGCTCGGCGGCCTGACGAGCCTCGACGAGCTGCAGCCCGGCGACAAGGTCGCCCGGCGCACGAGCAACAACGCCTTCCGGGCGCTCGTGTACAAGGTCGAGGGATGGATCGATGAGAATACCCTTCTCCTCCGCCGGCCGAAAGGCAACCTCGTGTTCGAATACAGCGTCCGCTGATATCCGAAACGCAAAAGCCGACACTCGCGTGTCGGCTTTTTTCTTGCATTGATATGGCTAGACGAAGGTGAGCGCTTTTCCCTTCTTGCCGCCGCGGCCGGTTCGGCCGATGCGGTGGACGTAGTCGTCATAGGTCGCGGGTATGTCATAGTTGATGACGTGGCTCACGCCGACGATGTCGAGACCGCGAGCGGCCACGTCGGTAGCGACGAGGATCTTGACGTGGTGCTCTTTGAAATATGAGAGGGCGCGCTGCCTCTGGCCTTGGCTCTTGTTGCCATGGATGGCTTCAGCTGAGAAGCCGGACTTCACGAGCTGGTCGGCGAGGCGCTGGACGCCGTGTTTGGTTTTGCCGAAGATGAGCACCTTGTCGAAGCCGGGCTGTCTCAGGGTGTCGCAGAGGACGTCGTACTTGTTCTTGCCGACGGGCACGCGGACGACGTCCTGGTCGACGGTGCTGGTCGTCTCGCCGGTCTTCACCGATATCATGACCGGCTCGCGGAGGAACGATTTGATGAGGGTCTCGATCTCGCGAGACGGCGTGGCAGAGACGAACGGCGTGTGGCGCTTCGCGGCCATCGTGGAGAGCATGGATTTGATGTCATTGATGAATCCCATGTCGAGCATGCGGTCGGCCTCGTCGAGGACGACGGTCGAGTATTCAGGGAGGCGGATCTTGCCGCGGTCGATGAGGTCGCGCAGGCGGCCAGGGGTGCCGATGAGGAAATTGAACGGGCGCGCGAGAGCCTTCATCTGGCCGACGATTGAAGCGCCGCCAACGCAACAGACGGCCCACATATTGAGATGCGGGGCGAATCCTTTGAATTCGGACTCGATCTGCTGGGCGAGCTCGCGGGTCGGGACGACGATGAGGACTTTGTCGCGGTTGCCGGACTTGAGGACTTTATTGATGAGCGGGATGAGGAATGCCGCAGTCTTGCCGGTGCCGGTATTGGCGATGCCGACGAGGTCGGAGCCGCGCACGATATGCGGTATGGCTTTGTCCTGGATCGGCGTCGGCACGTAGTAGTTTTTGGCCGAGATATTGGTCTTGAGGCGATTGTCTATATCGAAATCAGCGAAGTTATGCTCAGGCACGAAATGCTCGACTTTCTCCGTGATGGTGGCCTTGTTGATGAATTTGGATACGTCGATGCGCTGGCCGAAATTGCCCCGGCCTCCGGCGCGTCCGCCATGCCCTCCAGGGCGAAAACCGCCTTTCTGGGCGGGCTTGCGGTGTATGAATGGCCTATGAGGGCGGCCTGCCTGAGCGCTTCTGAAATGTCTCTGTTGCATATGATACCCGTAGAGTCCTGAATAAATAGCTGTTCCGTTGCCGAGGCTGAATTTAAGAGAATATAGGGTGCATGCACTATATATTATTTCTTAATTAAAGTCAACTAACCAGAATCGGAGGTCCGACCTAGGTCGGACCTCCGATCGCATATAAAAAACCCGCCATCTCTGGTGGCGGGTTGTCGATCATTCGACGAATTCCGGGACGGGGGATCCGTATCGGGCCGACATCGGCCGGCTGTAGCGGTCCATGACCTTCTCTGCCGTGATGGCGAGAGACCATGCATCGCCGCGGTTGCTGATGAAGGCGTGCCAATGGGCATTGACGAGGTTCGGGATGAAGCCCAATGGGCACATCGTCTCGAGAGCCATCTCGGTGATCGGCGCTTCGCCGCCATCGAATTTCGGGCTCGCGCCCGACATCCAGATCTCGCCATTCGGCAGAATAGCGACGACCAGGGAGTCGTTGCAGATGCGCGTCCACTTGCCTGCAAAATCGCGCTTGGCCTGGAGGCCGACGGTGGTGAGCCCCATGGGCGTGCCGGAGTCGGCTTGGACGGTGAGCCCCGTCATGTGGATGAAGCCGAGGGCTCGGAGGCTGTCGCCGGCGAGCCTGGGCGTCGCCCGTTGAAATTCAGGATGAACTACATTCAATATTCCATTCATATGTATTCCTTTGTGCTGTGCGTTTCAAATACCGTATCACGAAGAAATCACATAGTCAATTGCTTGCATTCATATATCCGAGGACGACGCGAGCCAAGCGTATGTCCTTGAATGAGACGCTCGGACCGACTTTGGACTTGACCTGATTCAAGAGCGGAGGCTTGCCCGAATCATCAGATTCAGAGACCTCTTGGAGAGCTTGCTCGATCTTCTTCATATGGCTCGATGGTATCTCATATTTGAGATATGCGATATCGGGCATGCCACAGCCGCCCTGCTCTGGGCCTTGCTCCACGAGCTTTTCGATATGGGCGATGATCGTATCCGGCGTCATCTCTCGCTCGCGGGCGATCTCGCGGAGCGGCTTTTGCTTCTTCACGAGCTGGAAGGTCTTTTCATAGGTAGATTCCTTTTTCGCTCTATTCCCTTTCTTTTTCTTGCTTCCCATGGCATGCATCGGCGCCACTCGAGCCAAGAATTCTTCGTGCGACTTCCGCATCTCATCTGCATCGGAGTAGAGAAGGACCTGCTCGGCGCGCGCCGAAAGTTCCCGCAGATGGCGATCGTATTCGAGCACGTCGGGATGGACTCGGAAAGCGCCCTCATTGAAGCCGAGTATCGATAGGCCCTTGAGCGACGTAGCGCGAGAGAGCGCGACATATCCCATGCCCGGCTCGAAGGTCTTCGAAAGGTCGACCTCGACGCTGTCGAGGCTCATGCCTTGGCTCTTGTGCACCGTGATGGCCCAAGCCAGCCTGAGCGGATACTGGGATATCTCGGCGAGCACTTTTCCGTCATCCTCGATCTGCCACGTCGCCGGCTCTATCGCGATCGTGCGGCCATCCGGATATTCCGGGCTCGCGCCGGTGCGTATGACGGGATCGACGCCGACGCCGCATGATATGACGATGCCGAGCGTGCCGTTCACATAGCCTTTGTCGAAATTGTTCTTGACGCACATCACCCGCGCGCCTTTGCGAAGGCGAAGCGATTCTGGTGCAAGACAGGACTTCTTGAGCGCTTCGACGAGCGGCTTTTTGCCGCGGGCATTCATCTCATATATGCATTCGCTCTCTTGGACTTTGGAGAGCTCGCGCTCGTTGATGGCATCGACGTCGATATTGTGCGTATAGAGGCGGGTCGGCTCGGACGCAGGAGCTCCGTCGGTCGTCACCGTCGGTTCGCCGTCAGGGATCATATGCCTGCTCGACAGAAGCTCCCGAGAGCCTTCGGACACTTCGCCTTCGCGCATCTCGCCCAATATGCCGATGAGCGCGTCGTTCTTTTGGCGATGATTGCCTTCGAGGTAGCAGATCGCGAAATTCCCCTGCTTCCACGCTTCAGACCGGTATGCAAATCTGGATTCGGGCTCGCCATAGCGCGAGACGGGAGGCAATTGGAAGAAATCGCCACAGAGGACGACCTGGATGCCGCCGAATGGCGCGTCTTTCTTCTTGATGCGGCGCAAGACGCGGTCGACCATGTCGAGCCGGTAATGATGGAGCATCGATATCTCATCGATGAAGAGCGCTTCGGCATCCATGATCTTGTTGCGGACATATGCTTTGCCGGCTATCTCTTCGATCTCGTCGTCCGAGAGCGCGTCGCGGACGCCTATGCCCGCCCAGGAATGGATGGTGACGCCGCCCCCGTGCGTCGCGGCGATGCCGGTCGAAGCGGTGATGCCGATCGGCACGCCATGCTCGCGCAGGTATGCGATATATGCGTTCACCACGTGGGTCTTGCCGCTGCCGGCAGGGCCGGTGACGAAGGCGTTCTTCCCTGTCTTCAGTATCGCGAGAGCATCGTTCTGTGTCATGGGCAGATTCTACACCAAATATGATGCCGGCGCTCGCATATCATGCATATATTAAAATACACGGCTTAGGCACGAGCACCGCACCTGTCCTGAGGAGGCTCCGCAGATGGTTTTTCAGCAGAAAAACCCTCGAGGATTAGGAAAATTCCCTGCAGGGAATTTT
>CAZSAV010000064.1:0-1697 GCA_964604805.1 uncultured Candidatus Saccharibacteria bacterium
GAGATATGTGGTCGCAGCGGCTGGGGCTCTCCGCTCGCACAAGACGATGGGCGCGCGCCAGCCGCTCGCCGAGCTCGCTTTCGAGCAGACGGTTAAGCGCGAGCCCGTCTCCTCCGACCTGCTCTTCCTCATTCAGGACGAAGTCAACGTCAAAGAGGTCGTCCAGTCTGCAGTCGCAGAGAATCCTGGGGCGGCTATTCTTGAGAAAGAAAACATGCTTTTCATCGAATCAGGGGGAGTCAAAGTCTCGCTCGATATCGCCATCACCCCCGAGCTCAAGGAAGAAGGCGACGTTCGAGACGTCATCCGCAAGATCCAAGATCTGAGGAAGGAGAAAGGCCTGTCGGTCGGCGATGCCGCCGTCATGATCGTGCCAGCTGATCTATATGCCCTCGTATCGAAGCATGAGCCAGAGATACGCTCCGCGACAAATCTCTCCGCTGTCGAATCAGGAGACGCGCTCGCATTGAAACCATAATGTACGCGATCCATACCACTCCCGGCTTCGTCATCGACTCGCGGCCGTATGGCGAGGCGGGGAAGATATATTCCGTGTTCACGCGCGAGTTCGGCTTGATCCGCGCCGCCGCCCAAGGCATACGCCTCGAGCGCTCCAAGCTCCGCTATCATATCGCCGAGAATTCGCTCGGCGTCTTTTCGTTCGTGCGCGGCAAGGAATATTGGCGCCTGACGAGCGCGGAAAAGATGGGGCCAGGAGCGATGGATGCGCGCTTCCGCGGCCTCGTCGCGCGGATAGCCCAGCTCCTGCGGCGCCTCCTTCACGGCGAAGACCGGCACGAGGCCCTCTTCGCTCATATCGAGTCGCTGTCGTCCTTCATCGGCTCGGCTCCGGAGATGTCTGAAGACCAGATGAAAGCCCTCGAATCGGTGGCCGTCCTTCGCATCCTCCAAGACCTCGGCTATATCGGCGCCGATCCCGCGCTCTCGGCATATGTGTCTGGCCCAGAATTGACGCTCGAGATATTGGATAAAGCCTCCGCTGACAAAAAGAATATATATGGCCATATAAACAAGGCATTCAACGAGTCTCAGCTCTGATGGCTAGTCACTGCGATTCATTGTAAAATAGACGATGTGCCCCAAGACGACAAAAGCTACATTGACGAACTGAAGAAGTCCCTCTATTCGCGGACCGCTCCTGACATCCGTACCCGCCGCAAGCTCCGCTTCAAAGACACCGCCTCGACCGTGCAGACGTCGTGGGAGCATGGGGAAGAGAAGCCTGAAGAGCCCGTCCTCAATACGCATTACGAGAACCATTCTATGTCCTTTTTCACCAAGCTTCTCATCGGCTCGTTCATATTCTGCCTCGCCGCGGTCGGCATCGGGGCATATATCTTTTTCAACGGGTCGAATCTCATCTCTGCCAATAACATAGACATCACCATCAATGGACCGGTCTCTATACCCGGAGGCGAGCCGGTGCCGTTCGATATCGTGGTCAGCAACAAGAATAACGTCGACCTCCAGCTGGTCGACCTCGCAGTCGATTTTCCTGAAGGCACCACAGATCCCGTCGACCCGACGCGCGAATTGAAGACCTATCGCGAGCTCATCGGCGACATACCGGCCGGCCAGAGCGCCGAGAAGACCGTCAAAGCCATCATCTTCGGCGAGGAGAACCTCCAGAAGCAGATCACCGTGACCGTCTCGTACAAAGTGAAAGGGTCGACGTC
>CAZSAV010000064.1:1734-3124 GCA_964604805.1 uncultured Candidatus Saccharibacteria bacterium
TGCTCACCAATTCGTCTCCGATCGGCATGACCGTCTCTTCGTTCAAAGAGATCACATCGAACCAAGAATTCGACATGAAAGTCGAGCTCGCATCCAATTCCCAGCAGACCCTGAAGAGCATCGTCCTCGATGCGCAATATCCGTTCGGCTATACCTTCCTTTCTTCTGGCATACCGCCTTTGAGCGACAATTCGAGCTGGAAGATAGGGGACATACCGCCCGGAGGCAAGCGCACCGTCACCATACACGGCAAGCTCCAAGGCGAAGACAGCGATATCCGCGCATTCCGCTTCTCGGTCGGAGCCCAGAGCTCGTCTGACCCGAAGAAGATCGGCACCGAATACGTCGCCGCGGAGCAGGATATGACCATTCAAAAGCCGTTCATCTCCCTCGGCGTCAATATCGACAATGACTCAGGCTCTGGCGACCATATCGGCGCTTTCGACAGGGCATCGCATGTAGAGATCGCCTGGTCCAACAACATACCGACCACCGTCTCGAACGTGCAGATAACCGCCAAGCTCTCTGGCAATGCATACGACAAGCTCTCCGTTCAGCCGGATCAGGGCTTCTTCCGCTCGGCTACCAATGAGATCGTCTGGAACCAGCAGACCAACAAAGAGCTGGGCTCGGTGAATGCAGGCGATGCCGGCAGGGTCTCGTTCACGATCACGCCCAAGGACATGTCGAGCCAGTCGCAGTCGGGCGCGGTCAATCCCACCATAACGATGAATGTGAGCGTGTCGGGCAATCGCACCCAGGAGCTCAACGTGCCCCAGGCGCTGACGTCCGCCGTCTCTCGCAATATCAAAGTCGCTTCCAACGTCATCCTCTCCGGACGCACGACTCGCACTGTCGGACCATTCGTGAATAGCGGCCCTGTTCCTCCGAAAGTCGACGCAGCGACGACCTATACGATCATTTGGGACGTGGACAATACGACGAGCTCGGTCGGCAATGCCAAGGTCACTGCCACGCTCCCTGCATATGTGAAATGGCTGAACGCCATCTCTCCGTCGAGCGAGAACGTGACATATGACAAGAATACCGGCACGGTCACCTGGACCATCGGCAATCTGAGCGCCTATACGCAGAATTCGGCCCGCAGAAGGGAGATGGCCTTCCAGGTCTCGCTCACTCCGAGCGTCAATCAGACCGATCAGACCCCGACTCTGGTGAATCCTGCGACGCTCACTGCCGTCGATACGTTCACCAATGCTCCGGTCTCGAGCACTCAGGATTATGTCTCGACGCGATTCAGCACCGACCCTGCATACAAGGACGGAAACGACAAAGTTGTGAAATAGCTCCTGATTTTGGCAATCGGGCGTTATGATATAGAATACTGAAATGGCAAAAACAGAAGAAACGGGCGTCATGGAAGCGGTCA
>CAZSAV010000064.1:3134-4684 GCA_964604805.1 uncultured Candidatus Saccharibacteria bacterium
GGCGCGGATTCATATTCCAAGGCTCAGAGATATACGGCGGGCTTGCCGGTACATGGGACTACGGCCCTCTTGGAGTAGCTCTCAGGAACAACATCCGCGACATATGGTGGAAGCGCTTCGTCTCGACGAGAGACGATATGTTCGGCGTAGATGCCGCCATCCTCATGAATCAGAATGTCTGGAAGGCGACCGGCCACGTCGGCGGATTCTCAGACCCGATGGTCGAATGCAAGAAATGCAAGCATCGATTCCGCGCCGACCAGCTCGCCGATTCAAAGAAATGCCCCGATTGCGGGGGAGAGCTCGGCGCTCCGAAGCAATTCAATATGATGTTCCAGACGAATGTCGGAGCCGTACAGGACGAGACGTCAGTCTCGTATCTCCGACCTGAGACCGCTCAGGGCATGTTCGTCAATTTCAAGAATATCCTCGATTCATTGCACCCGAAATTGCCGTTCGGCATGGCTCAGATCGGCAAGGCTTTCCGGAATGAGATCGCCCCGCGAGACTTCCTCTTCAGATCCCGCGAATTCGAGCAGATGGAGATCGAATATTTCGTCAATCCGACGAAATGGGAAGAGACGTTCGAGCATTTCAGGGCAGAGATGAAGTCGTTCATGTCCGATATCGGCCTTTCGGCTGCGAAAGTCCATGAATTGGAGGTGCCTGACGCCGATCGCGCATTCTATTCGAAGCGCACTATCGATTTCGAGTTCGATTTTCCGTTCGGCAGGAAAGAATTATACGGCCTCGCGTATCGCACCGACTATGACCTCAAGAGGCATTCTGAGTCCAGCAAAGTCGACCTTTCATACTATGACGAAGAGACGAAGGAGCGCATCACGCCGCATTGCATCGAGCCGTCGTTCGGCCTCGATCGCTCGGTCTTGGCTGTCCTCACCGATGCATACACCGAAGACGAGATGGCTGGCGAGGATGGAACGAAAGACAAGCGCGTCTATCTCAAGCTCGCTCCGGCTGTGGCGCCTTTCAAAGTCGCCGTATTTCCGCTCTTGCGCAACAAGCCGCAGCTCGTCGCCAAAGCCGAAGAGATATTCAAGTTGATCAAGAAAGAGATACCGCAGGCCATATTCGACGACAACGGCAATATCGGCAAGCGCTATCGACGCCAAGACGAGATCGGGACGCCTCTCTGCGTGACCGTCGACTTCGAGACGCTCGAAAAGGGTAACGGCGTCACTGTCCGCGGACGCGATAGCGGAGCTCAGGAGAGGGTCGCCGAAGATGGCCTCCTTGCATATTTAAAAGGGAAGTTGTAGGATACTGACAGATCGTTTTTGTTGTTTCTTCCTCCAGAGCGGTTACGGTTACTCGGTTAGTTCCCAGTTGGCCCCGCGCGTGCCCGCACGCGCGGGGTTTTCATTTTCATATTAGGCCAAATCGGCGTTTTCTGTTACATTTATCGCATGAAGTTCAATAAGACCACCCTAAAGAGCGGTCTCAGAGTCGTCACCATCCCCATGGCCGACAATCCGTCGGTGACGGTGCTCGTCATGGTCGAAGCAGGGTCGAAATACGAGACCAAAAAG
>CAZSAV010000065.1:0-3203 GCA_964604805.1 uncultured Candidatus Saccharibacteria bacterium
CGAGCTCGGCCTCTTTCTCAGCCTTTTTCTTTTTGACTTGAAGGACCTCGTCATTGAGCTTCTTGGCATTGCGCTCGAGCTCGACTTTCTTCCTCTTGGCCTGCTCTATCTCGTTCTTGAGGCGGAGCATCTCGCTCTCCTTCTGCGAGATCTGTTGGGTCTTTTCTTTCACCTGCTCATCGAGAGCAATTTTCTCGCTCGCCGCCGCTTTGGCTGCCATCTCCTTCGATGAGAGCTCGGTATTGAGCCTCATGATCTCCTGTTTCTCATGGTCGAGCGCCTGGGTCAGGTTTTGTGGTGAATTCATAGGTTTGGAATTAAGAATATATCGATCTGCCCTCCTGGATTCTCGCCTCCGCCGGCACGATCTGCTGATCGCCAGGGACCCCAGAGGTATATTTCATTATCCGCTTCGCTCGCATATCGTGCAAGCGCCGGTCCGCCCTCCTGGATTCGAACCAGGGACCCCAGAGGTATAAGCTCTGTGCTCTAACCAACTGAGCTAAGGGCGGACGCGCGCTTTCACATATGCTCGCTCGCAGCTATAAGCTCTGTGCTTCCCGTCCTTCGTAGCCTTGGCGAAGGAGGATAACCAACTGAGCTAAGGGCGGAAACGCGCTATCATGCGCACGCCTATCATATGACAAAGCTCGGTGCCGCACAACTCAAGCTAATTGGATCCGAGAGAGACGCTCAAGCTCTGAACGTTAGAGGTCGACCCGGAAGGATCGACGACCATGACCGGATGGATGCCGGGCGATATGCCGCTCGGCACCGAAAATACGATGACGGTGCCGTCGGGAGAGACGTAGAGGATCGAAGCGTATGGGCCGTATATGCCATCGAAGCGGACCGTGGACGACGTGGTGAATCCTGATCCATAGAGGACGACCGAGGTGCGGTTATTATTCTGCGCATACCCTGGCGACATCGTCGATATGGAGAGAGGCGGCGAAGAGAGCGTGAACCATCCGCTCACCGGATCAGCGGCGGTCATGCCTTTTGATGGCTGGATGAGGCGGACGCGATATGTGCCCGTCGCGACATTGGTATAGTCGGACAGCGCCGAAGAATATACCCTTCCTGCCTGCCACGCATACTGCGTCGAGCCGGTCTGATCCTTCAATATGTATCCCTCTCCCGAACCGCTCTGCGACTGAAGGATGAGCGAATACATGTACGACGGAGCTTGATTCCACGCTACGGCATATGTCTTGCCGATGGTGAGCTGGCTTCCCGATGCCGGGAGGGTTATGGCGGGATTCGACGTTATCGAAGCGCCGACCGAAGCGGTCTGATCGTTCGCCGGAGCGACGGGGATATATGCAGTCGCACAGGATTTCTGTTTGATGATCGAACGCGTGAGCGGCCCTGCCCTGCCTGTCACAGATATCCCATTCGCGCCCTGGAAAGATTTCACTGCGGCGAGCGTCGATGGACCGAAATAGCCTGTCGGCGCCGCAGAAAGATATCCTGTGGATACGAGATATTTTTGAAGGGCAGAGACCGACAAGTCTGTACGCGAATCTTGAAGACCGGAATACAGGTCATATGAGAGATTGGTGCATGAATCAGCGCGAGCAGGCAAAGCCGAGACAGCGAAGGATAGAACGACTGCGATAGCGCACGACATCGGGACGAGAAGGAGTCTTTTCATATATAAATAATAACATAAAAACCCCACTGCTCGAGAGCGGTGGGGTGGAGATCAGGCGAAGCGCGGCGTCCAGTTATCGAGGAACGAAGCGGCGGCGGTAGCCCATTGAGCGCGCTCGTTGGATGAGCGCGCGAAACGCACTCTGTCAGAGAGCGGGGCTTCCTCGTCCTCGCCAACGAGGCTATGGATGAGGTTGCGCCGTATTTCAGCGGTGTCATCATCGAAGTCTCCGGCGCTCGAAGAAGCGGCGAATGCTCGCGTCGCGAAATCCTTCGGCAATTCGAGCAATTCGGCGGCTTTCCAGACATCGCTGTCAGCCTGGGGAATGAAGCCTTTGACGTCATGAGCCACGACGCGGATCGGGTCGCACCACCGCTCAGGGATTTCGCGGTCATACGAACATGTCACGCGAGAGCAGCCCGGCGGCTTGAATCTGCGCGGGACGAGGAGTATGCAGCCGTTCTCGCCCAAAACGAACGTCCAGCGGACGCGCACCAGATCCCGACAATTGCTATAGAACTGTTTTGAATTCATAGTATCCTTTCTGTCGAAACGATACCGTATTTTGAGTAAATGTCAATGACTAGCCGAGTATGTCTTGAGCCATCCCCTTCTTGAGGGCGATGCCGTTCGCTACAAGGATCTGTTCGTACTCTTCGCGCTCGATCGTCTCCGTTTCGATCAGGCGCTTCGCGATCGCTTCGAATGCCTTTTTGTTATGCGACAAAGTCTTTTCAGCGACTGCGCGGGCCTCGGACATAATGCGCGTCACTTCGCTGTCTATCTCAGACGCGACTTTCTCAGAATATTCCCTGTCATTGACGCCCATGCCGAAGAGGACGCGGCCTTGGGCGCTCTCGAGAGCGACCGGACCGATCTTGTCCGACATGCCGTAGCGCGTGACCATATCGCGAGCGAGAGCCGTGGCGACCTGAAGGTCATTCGAAGCGCCAGTGGTGAGATCACCGAACATCATGATCTCAGCGACGTATCCGCCGAGCGACACCGCTATGTCGTCGAGGAATTCCTTGCGCGACTGGAGCTTGCGGTCTTCGAACGGCAATTTCAGGGTATATCCTGCCGCGCGTCCGCGCGAGATGATCGATATCTTGTGCACCGGATCTGCATGCGGGAGGACCGAGGCGACGAGCGCATGGCCGGCCTCATGATATGCGGTGATCTCCTTCTCTTGTATGGAAAGTATGTGGCTGCGCCTCTCGGGACCGAGCATCACCTTCTCGATCGAACGGATGAGGTCGAACTGGCCGATCGAGGTGCGGTCTTCGCGGGCAGCCAGAATTGCGGCCTCATTCATGAGCGATGCGAGGTCCGCACCAGAGAATCCTGGCGTGCGCTCGGCGACGACGCGGATATTGACGTCCTCGGCCAACTGCTTGCGCGAGGCATGGATCTTGAGTATCTCTTCGCGGTCATTGCGGTCGGGAAGGTCGATAGTGACGCGGCGGTCGAAACGGCCAGGGCGCAAGAGCGCCGGATCGAGCACGTCGGGGCGATTGGTCGCAGCCATGACGATGACTCTTTCGTT
>CAZSAV010000065.1:3224-4669 GCA_964604805.1 uncultured Candidatus Saccharibacteria bacterium
GGCTCAAAGCCGTCCATCTCGACGAGGATCTGGTTCAGGGTCTGCTCGCGCTCGTCATTGCCGCCGCCCATGCCAGAGCCGCGGGCGCGACCGACGGCGTCGATCTCATCGACGAAGACGATCGACGGGGCTGTTTCCTTAGCCATCTTGAAGAGGTCGCGGACGCGGGACGCTCCGACGCCGACGAACATCTCGACGAATTCTGATCCCGATATCGAGAAGAATGCCACGCCAGCCTCTCCCGCCACTGCTCGGGCGAGCAGTGTCTTGCCGGTGCCGGGCGCGCCCATCAAGATGACGCCTTTGGGAATCTCAGCGCCTATCTCGATGAATTTCTTCGGATTGCGGAGGAAATCGACGATCTCGAGGAGCTCTTGCTTTGCTTCCTTGGCTCCGGCGACGTCCTTGAACGTCACCTTCTGCTTGGTGTCTGACGGAAGAGTGATGCGCGCCTTTGACTGGCCAAATGTCATGGCCTGCATGCCGGCGCCTTTGACCTGGCGAGAGATGAGCCAGACGAAGAACACGAGAAAGACGATGGGCGCGAGGAACGGAGCGAGCTCCCCTGCCCAATACCAGAAGCCGCTCGGGCTCTCGACGGTGATCGACGTCGAAGCCAGGCGCGCGTCCGACACGCCGAGACGAGAGAGGCTCTCGGTCACGGGAGCGTCGGCCTCTTTTTGCGCGATGCGCGGAGTCGTGCTCGCATATGACGCGATGACGCTATCGCCCTGGATGGTGAGCGACGAGACTTTGCCAGACTCGATATCGGCAGCGATGGACGAGAGCGGCGCGGGGACCGCGGCCACCGTCTTTGTAGACATCTGAGAATAGACGCCAGTCAACACGAGGAAGATGAGGATGGCGACGGCCAATATGTTGAGAAAGCCGAAGCGCTGAGGAACGAGGCCTTTCCAGCCGCGTTTGCCGCCATTCTCAGGGTTTTGTATGGGATTCCCTTGCATCTGGTGATTATACAGAAAAGCCCGTCAAAGGAAAGAAAAAAGGACGCACTCGTGAGTGCGTCCTTGCATTTTAATTCATCGACATGCCGATATTGCGATGAGGCGGCTTTGGCCGGATGATATGGCGTTCGACCGCCACCTTATGATTCGGCGGGACGAGCGCGACGACCGGCGTCTCGACTGCGAGCTGAGGCTTCGGTACGACGGTTTGCGGCTGGCATTCTGTCTTTGCCGTCTCGATGCCCGCGCGAGCGAGGCACGCTTCGACGTCTTTGAATTCGCCGCGATATAACGTCTTCCTCCACCAGAGCTCGAACTTCGAAAAGCATTTATTCTCGCTTCTGATCAGCTTGAATTCCTTGCATTTTCGGCACCAGCCGAAGATGAATGTCTGGAAATGGCTGGCATCGGCCGGCGGTCCCTCTGGAAATTTTTCCTTGGTGTAGACCTGAGGATTGGGGCGCATCTTCTTGATGCGAT
>CAZSAV010000066.1:0-4610 GCA_964604805.1 uncultured Candidatus Saccharibacteria bacterium
ATATCAGCAGTTTCTAAAGCGAATCCGGACAATGTCCGGATTCGTCGCATATGTGGATAAGTATGCTTGGCAGAGAATGGCGATGAGGTATAATTATTCCACTACCCAAGGCATGACCTCTCGAGAGGCATGTCTTTTCTCTTTATTATGCGCGCATCCGATTTCCATTCGGAGCGGGCGTATAAAGGCATTATAAATTCATGGGCGACAATGATCATGCGCCCATGCGGAGTTCATCGCATTACCAATGAAAAAAGAAACCTCATTGTTCGGGAAAAATTTCAAGTACGTGCTCGTCATGACCGCTTTGGCGTGGATGACGTACACATTGCCGTCCGTCAGGGCGGCATTCGAGTCGGCATCGGCCTTCGATGCGAGCTCAGCAGTAGCGATATCAGCCAGCCTGCAATCTGCGGCTGCAGCTCTGTCGGTCATACCGCCCCAGCCTACAGACTGTCCGGCGGGGTACACGTGCATACCGTCATCGCAGATAGGGTCATGGTGCCCGCCGAACTATCAATGCACCCTGCAGAAGCCGTCCGTCACGTCTCTCAGCGTCAATCCTCAGCCGGTGCAAGCCGGAAAGAAGGCGACTATGACATGGACGTCGTCGAATACGGATTATTGCTCGGGAGCAGGGAACGACAGGCTCAATCCGTCGGGATCGATCGTAGTCGGGCCGTTCACGGCTACGACGACCTTGACCGTCACCTGTTTCAACGGCTCAGCCAGCGCATCGACCCTGCAATATGACCAGAAGAGCGTAACGGTCGGAGTCATAAAGGCGATCACCGCAGTGGTGAGCATAAACGGCACCGTCATCGATGCCGCCACCCATAGGCCGATCACCAACGCCTTCATCAAGGTGACCGTATCAGGCCCAGGAAATCCGGGAGTCAACATGACCGGTCCTTCCACCTTCAGCGTTTACAGCATGGCCGCAGGGTCATATGTCATCACCGCGAACGCGCTCGGCCACATCGGCACATATAATCTCACCATCACCGATCAGGACGAGCAGTATCCGCACACCCTCAGCGTGCAGGTACCGGTCGTCACGGCAAATATTTCGGGTCCAGGACTCATCACTGCGACTCTCGATCCGGCTACCCCTCAACCAGGCAGCGTTCAGATTTCTCGAACGCAACAGACAGACGATATCGCGCTCATGACGTTCGACCTCAAATCACAGAACAAGAGCGGTACATTGCGCAGCGTTAAATTGTACGTCAATACGACTGCTACGACGTCGCACATCTTGACCAACGTCAAATTGAAATCTGGCGCTCAGACATATGCGCCCATTGCCATCAGTCAGGCCGGAGGGTATTACGCCGTTACATTCACCAATCTCTCGATTCCGTTGCCGCAGGATGTAAAGGTTCCCCTCGCATTCTCAACAGGGATCCTTGCGGATACTACTGGTTCATTGAATAACACGGTCGTCACTGCCGCGCTCGTCGCAGATATGGGAAGCGTATATGTCGAAGATCAATCGCCGTCGGAAATTCCAGTAAGCTCTACGACCCTTACAGGAAATCCTATAACTCTTTCGACGAATGGAGGCGTAAGCATCACCGGCATCTTCGCGACGAAGGGCAATATCGTCACCGGCCCTTCAGGAGTATGGTCTGCGGCGTATCCGTCGATCGGCTTCACGATAAATAATGCCGGCAACAACCCGATCTATGTGAGCAAGAGCGCCGTAGTGGCGATCGGAACGACCACATGGTCAGGCCCGGTCGGCTCGACGACGGTCTCGTCCGTCACGGTATCGGGCTCTTCGGCAGGCGATACTGCGGCTGCGTATATAGTGAATGGCTCTCGAAACTTCACGTATAATTTCGCCGTCGACAATACGAACGGCTCTACAGGGTCGAAAAAGATCGCTATTTCGCAGATATATTACGGAATGAGCGGATCGAGCGATACCGTAGACAACACAAAGACCATCGATTACGGAATTTCGAACGCGTACGTTCAAGTTCCTTAGCAAAAGCCGAGGCTTTCAGCCTACAATAAAGAAAAACCGTCCTTCGACTTCGCTCAGGGCGGTTTTTCTTTGCCTGTAATAAATAGGCCATTCTTTCGTCTCCATATGCAGCGATACGTGGCGCAAAGCCACCGATCGCGCTTATAATATATATCGTTGAATAATTACAAATTCTTTAATCATTCTTATCAATATGAAAAAATATCTCATCATAGCAGCGGTCGCGCTCGTCGCCACCGCATCAGCCGCGAATGCCCAGTCATATACCTTCTCGAACGACCTCCAAGTCGGATCGAGGGGACCAGACGTCATCCAGCTCCAGACATGGCTCATGTCGAACGGCTTTTCCATTCCTGCGATAGCGTCTAACCCTTCCCTCAAGGGATATTTCGGCGCGCAGACCCAGAGCGCTCTCGCTGCATATCAGCGCTCCATCAATCTCCCGGCATACGGCTTCTTTGGGCCGATGACGAGGGCGTATCTCAATCGCGGCGGCAACCCGTTGCCCGGAGCATTGTCGGTAGCTATAACGAATGCACCTGCTTCTCTCGGAGTCGGACAGACAGGCACGTGGACGATCCTCGCAACAGGAGGCCAGTCGACCACTAACTTGAGCTATTCCGTCATCTGGGGCGATGAGAACGTATTCGCAGGGGTGCAGGCGCAGTCTCCTGCCATCCAGCAGAACAACCAGATCACCACGTTCACTCATGCATATTCCAATTCGGGGATATATAACGTCACATTCACGGTCAGAGACAATGCAAGGGGAGTGACGGCCACCAAATCCGCCCAGGTCACAGTAGGATCGGTAGCGTCCAATCTCCAGATAACGACTCCGAATGGCGGCGAATCATGGCAGAAGGGCACGACGCAATATATAGGATGGACGGGAACTGCAGTCAACTCGAATCAGACAGCCGATATCCGTCTCGAATTCCCGAGGCCGACATGCGCCCAGCCGGGACAGCTCATCGTCTGCATGGCTCTCCAGCGCGCTCCGTACCTCATAGCCAAAGGCGTCAATCTGAGCGCACGGTCATATGCATGGAATGTTGGAAGCGTCTCTGATCTTAGCGGTTCGAATGCGACGATCGCAGCCGACGGCCAATACAAGATACAGATCTGCCCGACCAATAGCTCTGATTGCGACGACAGCGATTCCAATTTCACGATCTATTCCGGGACGAATAACAATCAACAGCCGGTCATCAACGGAGTCGACGCTCCGGTCAGCCTCTCTATCAATGAAGTAGGAAAGTGGACGATACGCGCCACGGACCCGCAGAACAGCCAGCTCAGCTACTCAGTGCTCTGGGGCGATGAGCCTGGATATGCGACCACGGGAGGCACGACCGCTTCGCCGATATCTTCACAGAGCGCAGTCTTCTCTCATTCATATGCCAATTCCGGCGTATATATGGTCACGTTCACCGTACGAAACGGCTACGGAGCGATGGTCCAGACGAGCGCCTCGGTCAATGTGACCGGCTCGAATCAGGCAGGCCCGCTCAGGGTGACGTCGCCGAATGGCGGCGAGATATGGCAGAAGGGCACTACCCATGCCATCACTTGGACATCGCCGTATTATTTCGCAGCGGCATATGCCGACCTCAAAGTGACGCAGAAATGTAACTGCACCTCGCAGATCTGCCCGGCTATCGCGTACGCTCCTTATACCATAGCGACGAATATCCCCATCAATCAGAATTCGTATAGCTGGAACGTAGGATATGCCACCGGCTATAGCGGCGGAGGCGTGCAGACTCTCCCTGACGGCCAATACACGGTTCAGCTCTGCCAGACCGGAACTGATATCTGCGCTTCGAGCGATGCGCCTTTCACCATCATGTCAGGATCGGTATCGGGCCTCGCAGACGTAAACATCGTATCGCCGAATGGCGGCGACATATGGCAGATCGGCACGAATCAGAATGTCACGGTCAACGTGACGGGCGACCTGGGCCAGAGGCAGACTTCGGTCAATGCATATCTCGTCAGCCAGTCGAATACGAGCCAGCAATACTCGCTCGGTACCATCTCGAATATATACGCCATAGGCCAGAAGTCCCTCTCGGTCTTCGTGCCATACGTCAATCCGGGCTCATATAAGGTATATGTGACGCTATCGTATATCCCTTCGACCGGCACATGTCCGTCAGGATACACGGGATGCGCGGCTCAGCCGGTAGTCGAGGCATATGACTACAGCGACTATGCCGTGACTGTCCAGCAAACCGGTCCGTACGTCATCCCTCCTTCAGGATCTATGTCGTGTCCGATAGGATACGTCTGCACCCCGAATAGATAGGGCGCATAGAGCATATATATAGAAGAAAAATCCCCCGCTATCGGGGGATTTTTCAATAAAACCGCTCGAATTTGCACAAATACGAACCGTGTGCTAACATCTCCGTTACGCGCATACCTTGCGTTTTCATATTGTTCTCTGTCTCAGATAGGGGAATGTGGAAGGTACTATTAATAATTTATCTTTGGCTCTCGCTGTATGGCATCACGCCCATGCAATGCGAGCCAAAGCACTAAAATAATAAATCTATGGCAGCAGGAGAATTCAATCGTACGAAGCCGCACGTCAACGTAGGCACCATCGGTC
>CAZSAV010000067.1:0-4566 GCA_964604805.1 uncultured Candidatus Saccharibacteria bacterium
AGTCGAAGTCGAAGCCGCTCCGCGCGACCTTCCGCACGACATCAAAGTCGACGTATCCAAGCTCGTCGAATTCACCGACGTCATCAAGGCCAAGGACCTCTCTATCCCGGCTGGAGTCGACCTCAAGATCGGCGCCGAAGACGTCATCGCATCGATCTCTGAAGCCAAGGAAGAAGTCGAGGAAGCGCCAGCCGCTATCGACATGTCAGCTATCGAAGTCGAAGCCAAGGGCAAGGAAGCCAAGGAAGGCGAAGCTCCTGCCGAAGCCGCAGGCAAGGAAGGGGAAGCCAAAGACGACAAGAAGGCCGAGAAGAAATAATATTTCATATAAAAATCCCGAAGCTCGCGAGCTTCGGGATTTTTTGCCGGCGTTTCTGATATAATGGCATCCTATATGGGAAAACGGCTCACACTATATGCGTGCGCGGCGTTCGTAGCGGCAATGATGCCGTTTTTCACGCACGCTCAGACCCTGAGCTGTCAGACGCCGGCGGAGAAAGCGGCATGCCAGGCGGCTCTGGCGCAAGTCGAGGCCGAACAAAAGCAAGCCGCTGCAGACCTGGCTTCCGCTCAAGCCCGGAGCTCCTCTATCCAGCGCGATATCGCCGTGCTCGACGCCAAGATCAAGACCGCTCAGCTCAATATCAAAGCCAAGAACCTCCTCATCGCTACGCTCGGCAACGACATCACCTCCAAGCAGAGCCATATCAACGACCTCGAGAGCCATATCGCCAAAGGCAAACAGACGCTCGCATCCATATTGCGCAAGACGAACGAGTTCAATAGCGCGTCATTGCCGGAGCTCATCCTTTCGCAATCAAATGTGACGAGCTTCTTTCAAGACCTCGATACGTTCCAATCGGTGCAAGACGGATTGAAGGCGACGTTCTGGGCTTTGCGTTCCGACGAAGCTTCCACATCAGCGGAGAAAGCCGCGCTCACGAGCAGGCAGAATGCCGAAGTTGACGCCCGCTATGCCATCCAGCAGGAGCAAAAGAATATCCAGAACGACCAGAACGCCAAGCAGCAGCTCCTCGCCGTGAGCAAGGGCAATGAAAAGGCCTACTCGACGCTCGCGGCTCAGAAGGCGGCACAGGCGGCAAAGATCCGCGCGGCGCTCTTCCCGCTGGCAGGATCGAAGGCTATACCGTTCGGGGATGCATTGAGCTATGCGACGACCGTATATCAGAAGCTCGGCGTCCCGCAGGCATTCCTTCTCGCCATCCTGAAACAAGAGACGAATATCGGCGCCAATGTGGGCACCTGCTATCTGACCAATCCTGCTGACGGCTCGGGCCTCAATACTCGCACGAATATCGCCATTCCGAACGTCATGAAGCCGACCAGGGACGTCCAGCCGTTCCTCGCCATAACGTCGTCGCTCGGCTATGACTACAAGACGACGGTCGTGTCCTGTCCGCAGTCGATCGGCTATGGAGGCGGCATGGGTCCGGCCCAATTCATCGCATCGACATGGATGCTCCTCAAGGACCGCCTCGCGGACCTCCTCGGCGTGAGGACGCCCAATCCGTGGCAGCCGCTCGACGCCTTCATGGCAGCTGGCATGTACCTCGCCGACCTCGGCGCCGATTCTTCGAGCTATACGGCGCAAAAGAACGCCGCCTGCAAATATTATTCAGGCAGTTCCTGCAAAGCTTCGAATGGCAGTTCGAGCTATGGCGCGAGCGTGATGTCGCTCGCCGCGAGCATGCAGCAGGATATCAACCTGTTGCAGTAGGCTATATCGTGAGCAATACCGGGATGACCATCGGCCTCTTGGCCGTTTTTTGGACGAGGAATTTGGAGACGGCGTCGGTGATGTTCTCTTTGACGAAATCGATGTTGATCGGATTCTGTCCGCGGGTCGACTTCTCGACGGTGTCCTTGATGAGCAGGCGCACCTCGTGGAGCAATTCCTGAGATTCTCGGAGATAGACGAAGCCGCGAGAGATGATGTCGGGAGACTTCTTGAGCTTGCCGTTCTGGCCGTTCATGATGCCGAAGATGATGAATATGCCGTCCTGAGCGAGCATCTGGCGGTCGCGGATGACCACGTCCTGTATGTCTCCGACGGAGAATCCGTCGACGAGCACCATGCCGGAAGCAGCCTTCTCTTTGAGCTTGACGATCTTGGCGCCACCGTTCTGGATCTCGACGATCGAGCTATTGTCGGGGATGATGACGTCCTCTTCCTTGAGGCCGTTGGCTTCCTTGGCTATGTCGCCATGGACGCGGAGCATGTAGTGATAGCCGTGCACGGGCATGAAGAATTTGGGGCGGATGGCGCGATGTATCCATGCCGTCTCGTCGCGGTTGGCGTGGCCTGACGAGTGCACGTCGGCGATCCTGTAGTGGATGATCTTGGCGCCTTGGCGGGAGAGGTTGTCTTTGAGCTTCTGCACGGAGCGCTCATTGCCCGGAATGACCGATGACGAGAGCATGATGGTGTCGCGGGGAGTGATGCGGATCTTGGCATGCGTCTTGTTGGACATGCGCATCATAGCGGCGAATTCGTCGCCCTGGGCGCCGGTCGCAAGGATGATGATGCGCTCGGGAGGGTAGTTCTCGAGCTCGTCATTGGAGATGATGGTCTCTTTCTTGGCCTTCATGAGGCCGAGATGCTTGCAGATCTCGATGTTGGTCTTCATGCTGCGGCCTTCGATCACGACTTTTTTGCCGTATTTCTCTGCGAATTCGATGATCTTCAAGAGGCGCTCGAGGAGCGACGAGAAGGTGGCTATGATCAGGCGTCCGCGGACGTTCTTGATGATCTCTTCGATGTTCTTGTGCACGACTTTTTCTGGTATAGAAAAGCCCGGATTCTCGACGTTGGTCGAGTCCGCCATGAGGAGGAGCACTTTGGCGCTGCCGTCCTTGGGGAAGGCGCGCTCGTATTCGGCGGCCTCTTCGGGCGTCGGCACTCCGTCGATATGGTCGAGCTTGAGGTCGCCGGTATGCACGATAGAGCCGTACGGGGTCTCGATGATGACGCCCATGGCGTCGGGGATGGTGTGCGTCACCGCGAAGAAGCGGATCTTGAGCTTGCCGATGGTGATCGTCTCGTTCTTCTCGACGACTTTGATGTCGAGCTTGGGCACATGCGGGAATTCCTCCTGCCTCTTGTTGATGAGGACGGACGTCAGCATGCGGGTATAGAGCGGGGGATTGCCGATGCGGGGCATGATATACGGTATGCCGCCGATATGGTCGAGGTGGCCGTGGGTGATGAGGACGGCGCGCACGCGGTTCTGGCGCTCTTCGAGGTAGCGTGTATTGGGGAGAATATAGTCGATGCCCGGCGTATTCTCGTCCTTGAATTGGAAGCCGATATCGATCACGACGATGTCGTCGCCGTATTCGATGGCGGTCATGTTGCGTCCGATCTCTTCCACGCCTCCGAGCGGGATGATGCGGATAGAGTCGGCGGCCAGAGCGGGGATGACGTCGTCGCCCTTGGTGTTGGGGGCATTGCGGGCAGGCCCGCGCTTGCCTCCGCGGGATTCTTTGCGGATGACGTTCATGCGCGCGCCGGCGACGTGGCGCAGAGCCTCAGGGTGCTTGCGGGCGCCCTTGCCGAGGACGATCCTGTGGCCATTGGCCGCCGGGATGCCTGCCGCATGGGCATGCGCAGGCGATGCCGCTCCATGGGCATGGGGAGCCGGCGCGTCTGTGCGCAGCGTGCGGGTGTCTCCCGGATGCGGGCGCCTGCGGAAGCCGAAGCCTCGGCGAGGATTCTTATGCGGCGGCTGTTGTGGTTTCTGATTGTCCATATGTGTATGAATGTGATGGCTCTGCGGATAATGATTCTTCTTTATAATTATCGAGTGAATATCTTCCAAACGCTTTCGAGCGTGATGTACCAGGACTGGATGGAATTGAAGCGGTCGCTCGTGACGGTGATGCCCTGGAGCTTGATGCCTTGGAGCGCTTTCGGAACGACGTAGATGAAGTCTGGCGTGTACAGGAATACGGCGGGGATGTCGGCGCGGATGAGCTTGTCGAGGTCCTGATATTTGGCGCTCCGAGCCGCCTCGTTGCTCGTGCCGCGGATGTCGTCGAGCAGGGCGTCTACTTTGCTATTGGCATAGAGCGCGACGTTGAGGCCGGGCGCGGTGCGCTGGGACGAATCCCAGAAGGCGAAAGCGTCGCGGTCTTTGCCGATGAGCTCGCCGAAGAGCAGAGCGTCATATTTCCTGGTGCGGATGACGTTCTGATACAGGTCGCTCGAATTGAACACTTTGACGTCGACTTGGGCGCCGAGGTCGTCCCATGATTTGCGCACCAGCTCGGCCGTCTCCTTGAGGTCAGGCGTGTCCGACGTATAGATGTCGAACGACAGGGTCTGGACGACGTTCTTGGAGTTCTTCTTGGCATAGACGCCGGTCGACGGGTCCTTCTTCCACCCGTTCTTTTCGAGGAGAGCCTGAGCGCCGGCTATGTCTGCGCGCGGATTGGCGACGCTCGAAGCGACCATGTCGGCAGGGAGCGGCCCTTGCTTAGGCTCGCCGTATCCGGAGAGGACTTTCTGGACGATGGCTGTGCGGTCGACCGACATGTCGAGCGCTT
>CAZSAV010000068.1:0-4486 GCA_964604805.1 uncultured Candidatus Saccharibacteria bacterium
ATATGGACATCAACATGTAACTTGAAAGGATACTATATATGTTTCTAGTTTGGTGCTTATTAGCATTTATCGGTTTAATTTGCTTTCTCATCGAATTGTTCACTTGGTTCCCTGACGGAGGCGCGCGCGCGAACATCCGGGACTGGAAAATACGGGGCGAAAGCATTCCCGATAAGATAAAGATCCACACTCCGATCGCGCTCTTCGCCCTCATCATGATGCTCAGTCCGTTCTTCTTCGAGCGCGTCGGCGGCGACTATGCTGTGGTCAATAAAGACGGCATGCTGATCAAAATGGTGCTGAAGACAAACGGCACCGTCATCCGTCAATCATCATGGGACAGACAAATAGCTGGAGGCGATCCTGTTCTCCTCGATGCATGCGCGGTGAACATGCTCGCTGAGTATAAGCAAGTATGGATCCGTGGCGGAGAAAACGACCATGGACAGTACCGCATCAGCATCACCGGTGACGACAGCTACACGAACCTCGTGAAGCGCGCGTGCGAGATAGTCAAAAACGGCTTTCCGCACGATGATGGATCGGCACTGCTCGTCAAAAAAGCCGTGACTGCTTCTCCTTCATTTCCGGTGATCAAGAAATGCATCGATGATGCGATCGATGGTCATCGCGAGCTGACTATCACTGAAAAGGCCGAAATCTATGGCCTACTCAGCACCATCGATTCGACGCTGTGGGAAAAATACGGTCTGCGCATCGTCGATATCTGGATCGGAAGGAATTGCGTAAGAGCGTTACGCACTGCCCTAGCTCTTGCTAGGGCAGTTTTTATATCCTTCCAACAAGCATCTTTTCAATGCTAGACTTCCCCCCATGATCATACTCGGCATAGAGACCTCATGCGACGATACCGCCCTCGCTCTCATCGAGACGCGCACTGAGGGCGGCATATTCGAATGCAGGGTCATCGGCTCTCTCGTGCATTCGCAGGCTGACCTCCATAGCCAATATGGCGGCGTGTTCCCTACGCTCGCAAAGCGCGAGCATGGCAAGAACCTCATACCTCTCCTCCATAAGCTCTTTGTCGAATCAGCTCGAGATATTGCTACGGATAATGAGCTCGACAAAGAAAAGTATGATGCAAGACTGCGGCCATTCATTCAAGGACTGACTGACCAGAATCCTGATCTGCTCGAATCGCTCTCTCACGCCGATTTCTTGAAACAGATCCCCAAGATAGACCGCATCGCAGTCACCGAAGGCCCCGGCCTCGAACCGACATTGTGGGTGGGAATAACCTTCGCGCGCGTGCTCGGAGCGCTCTGGAATGTGCCCATCATTCCCGTCAATCATATGGAAGGCCATATCGTAGGATCGTTGCTCGGCTCTGACGCGCCCAACGGCTCTTGGCAGAGGCTCAAGGACCTTCCTGTGCCCGCTATCGCGCTCCTCATCAGCGGCGGCCACACCGGGCCCGTCCTCGTGCCGAGGCTGGCCTCATACCAGATCGGCGGCGAGACCAAAGACGATGCCGTCGGAGAAGCCTTCGACAAGGTGGCTCGCCTGCTCGGTCTGCCGTATCCCGGCGGGCCGCATATCTCAGAATTGGCAGACCAGGCCGCAGCGAAGAAGATAGAATCGTCTGTCAGATTGCCTCGGCCGATGATAGCGAGCAAAGACGAAGATTTCTCGTTTTCCGGCCTCAAGACAGCGGTCCTGTATGCCGTGCGCGATGCTGCCGATAAAGAAACAGGAACGCTTTCCGATGCATTCAAGAAAGGCCTCGCCCTCGAATTCGAGACCGCAGTCGCGGAGACGCTGTCAGCAAAACTGAAACGAGCCATAGACAAGCATGCCGCCGGCTCGATCATCGTCGGCGGAGGCGTGAGCGCCAACCGCATGCTCCGAGAGCGGTTCGCAAAGATCGCAGAAGAATATGGCATACCGCTCTACATGCCGTCAAAGCATGTCTCTGGAGACAATGCGCTCATGATCGCCCTCGCTGGAGCGCTCGACGGGCGCGCGAAACCGAGAGAGCTCAGAGCCGAAGGCACCAAGAGGCTCAGTGTATGACAAAAACCCCGTCCCGAGCAAAGTCGAGGGACGGGGTTTTTGTTAGCGAGCGTTATAAGCTATCTATTTGAAGAGGCTGACGATGAAGGCCCAGAAGCGAGAGAATATGCTCGAGCCTCCGACTGCCGCCACATTGTCATCCTGGTCTCCCTGGATGATATGGCTGCCGTCGGGCGTCGTCGTAGAATCGGCGCCGAAGGTCGGTCCGGCCTCAGCGGCCGATCCGTCTGCAGAGAGATTCTGCTTGTAAGAATTGATGATTGAGAGCTCTGCGGCTGTGAGCGTGAGCGGCGATGCGCAGACGAGCTCATTGATCTTCTTGACCGTCGTTATATAGACGAATCCTGAAGCCCTGGTAGCATCCCACGGTCCCATGACGTCGGCGAGATACTTCTTCTGGAATGCGCGGACCGCGGCGTCGGTCTTGATATCGAAGATGCCGGTGACCTGGACGTCTGCGCCCTGCGTCGTCTTGAGGAAAGCCTGAAGCTTTGCGACCTCTGCTCCGTTGTTATTCCAACCGAGCTTCATGTGCGTGGTGAGGAGCGGGCATGAGGTAGCCGCTGCGCCGAGGACTGCCGGACCGACCGGAACGGTCGTCGTGGAGTTGCCTCCGCCTGAGGTGCCGCCTGAAGTGCCTCCAGTGCTGCCTCCGTTCGTGATGGTGCCAGGTCCGCCCGGGTTGCCCGGATTCGACGGATTGGATGATCCTGCCGCATCGTCGTCACCGTTAGTGATGGTGCCCGTTCCGCCGGTGCCAGACGTCGTGCCTCCATGAGAGACTCCGTCATCGGAACCATTGGTGACCGTGCCAGTAGAGCCGGTCGATCCTGTAGTCGCGCCAGTCGATGCTCCGTCATCGGAGCCGTTGGACGTCGTGCCTGACGAGACGCTCGAAGCTGCAGCCGCCGTCGAGGCGCCGTCGTCTCCGCCGTTCGTCGTCTGAGCCTGTACAGAAGCTCCCACGATGGCGACGAACGCCATAGCGAGGACCGCTATAAAAGCCAAATTAATGTGATTTTTCATATATAATATTGATGTATTACTGTCTTATAACGCGTTGCTAGTGCTTTGAGAAGCTACCATATACCTTGATTATTGTCAATGAAAAACCCCACCGCTTGAGAGCGATGGGGTAGAAGGGACCGAGACGAGATCCTACGGGCTGTGCACTTGCACGGCGCGGAAATACATCTGCGGCGCGGTGGCGAACTGCTGAGGCAACGGAGTGCCGTCAGAGAAGACCGTATGATTCGGTTGGAACGGGATCCACGCCTGCGGAGGCGTCAGATTCGTCGTCGACAGGATCGAATACGGGACGTTCAACTGTCCGTAGGTCACGCCGACTTGATAGGCTTTGGTGTTCTTGTCATACGGAATCGTCACCTTCGGCAGGGCCGAGAGGACGTATTTCGAAGCAAGGACAGGGCCATTGGTCGACAGCGTCGCGTAGAGGTACTGGTCCCCGTTGGCGAACTGCTTTATGACCGAGTCATACCCGGAGGCGCTCGATACCGTCAACTGCACGGTGGCTCCGAAACGGAACCAGGCATAGTTTGTGTACGGAATCGATGAAGGCAATTCGCCATTCTGGTAGACGACATCGTCGCCGCCGGCGATCCATTTGCCTTGGGCATAGTCGTAATATGATTCATAGACGCCGTTTGCGCCCGGATAGATGATCATGAATGTGCTCGAGCATGGGTTTTCGAAACCAGACGTCGTATTCGTCGCCACATAGAAATGCGAGGGCGAGACGTTCGTCAGGCTCGAAGTGATGTCCATGTAGTAGGCGCTCACGGGATAATTCCCCGAGCAACTGATGACCACGCGATTGCCATAGTCATTGGTGATTCCCGTCGGAACGAACGTGCCCATCCAGCTTTTGGCCGGAGGAGTCGAACCGATCGAATGCCACCACTGGAAGCCGAGGTATCTGTTCGGCTGGTTGGTGCCAGCGACGACTCCCCATGCGGCCGCGTCCTTGGACAGATCCATCGGCACCAGCACCCGGGCCAGACCGGCCATGGTATTGATGCGCGCCTGGGTCAGCGATGGAGAATTCAAGGTCGCCTCTGAGGCGATCTCGACTCCGTCCTGGCCGAGGTAGAACCCGTATTGGGTCTGCAGGCCGTTGGGAGCGACTGCCCGAGCATCGAACCCGAACGCCCCTTTCGGAGCGGCGAGAGCGGGGATTCCGTCGTCGCTGCCGTTTTGCACATTAAGAGTGACGTCATCAGCGCGAGCCGATAACCCGATAACCGATACCGATATCGCCAGCAAGGCGATCATTTTCGTATTCATTATTCGATCCTTTGGTTGTATTTGCTACTGTGCTGCCAGTTAAAGCAACGTGAGATTTCTAGGTTATTTCTAGCAGGTTCTTGCTAATTTGTCAATATGTAGTATAATGAATAGCGACACATTCACATGAGAACGCGATTTATGCCCC
>CAZSAV010000069.1:0-4424 GCA_964604805.1 uncultured Candidatus Saccharibacteria bacterium
CCTGTATAGGCCTGATTTCTACTACTGGATCGATGAGTCCAGTCGGGCGTATGACTTGCTCAACGACTTTCTTGCTCGTTTCGCGCTCGTACGGGCCAGGCGTCGCAGACGTATAGATCATCGGTCCGATGCGCTCGAGGAATTCGTCGAATTTGAGCGGCCTATTATCTTTGGCTGAAGGCAAACGGAAGCCGTGCTCGACGAGGGTGTCCTTGCGAGAAGCGTCGCCGGCATACATGCCGTTCAATTGCGGAATAGTCACATGCGACTCGTCGACGACCGTGAGGAAATCCGGCGTGCCGTCGGCCTTGTGCGGAAAATATGCGAGAAGCGAATCCGGCGGCTCGCCCGGCATCTTGCCAGAGAAATGGCGCGAATAGTTCTCGATGCCGTTGGTATAGCCGATCTCCTTGATCATGGCGAGGTCGTATCTGACGCGGCGCTTGAGGCGCTCTTCTTCGAGGAGCTTGCCGGCTTTATTCAATGCTTTGAGCCTATCAGCCAATTCGGCCTGGATGGTCTTGGTTGCTTTGAGTGTCTGCTCGTCGTTCGATATGAAATGCTTCGCCGGGAAGATGAAAACGTCCTTGTGCTCGGCGCGGACAGAGCGCGACACCGGATCGAGCTCGGTGATCGACGATATGGCGCTGCCGTCATAGCTCAATCTATATATGGTCTTGTCATTGACCGGCATGACCTCGATGGTATTGCCCACTGCGCGGAAGTCGCCCGACTTGAGGTCGGCATTAGTGCGCGAGAAATGGATGTCGATGAGCTTCCTCATGAGCTCGCCACGAGAGAGCTCCATGCCGACGGAGAGCTTCATATTGACCTTTTGATATTCCTCCGGGCTTCCCAAGCCATATATGCAGGAAACCGATGCGACGATGATGACGTCCTTCCGAGTGAGAAGCGCCTGCGTCGATGCATGGCGGAGCCGTTCGATCTCTTCATTGATCATGGCTTCCTTCTCAATATACGTATCGCTCGAAGGGATATATGCCTCAGGCTGATAGTAGTCATAATATGAGACGAAATAATGAACCGCATTGTCAGGAAAGAATTCGCGGTACTCCTGGGCGAGCTGTGCTGCCAGGGTCTTGTTGTGAGCAATGACGAGCGTCGGCTTGCCGTAGTCAGCGATGACATTTGCCATGGTGAACGTCTTGCCCGAGCCGGTGACGCCGAGCAGGGTCTGACGATCGAGGCCGTCTTTGAGGCCCTCATTCAGGCCAGAGATCGCTTTGGGCTGATCTCCTCCTGGCTTGTAGGGCGTCGCGAGCTTGAAGGGCGATGATTTGGCCATAAAAAGTAACTATAAGGCAAAAATGATATCGTGACAATACAAAAAAATGCCGCCCCACCATGAGAAGGACGGCATGCGTTCGGGTCCTGCGCATCGCTGTGCGCAGTGGTCCCGAACAGATACTGAAATGATTCAGCGGAATAGAGGAGACATATGCTATTCGCATCCCCGTTGGAGGTAGCCCGAGTAATCAGGCACCCAGTGGCCATTGCGGTATCTCACTCGCTGGCGGCGTTTGCCCCGACCGGGCTTGAAGAAGGCGATCTGGCCTTCATATGCGGTTTCGACGACCTCATACCCCCTGCGCGGCCTCATGAATGGGAGGCCGCGCGCGATCTGCTGTTCGATCAGGCGCTCTCGCTCTTCCCGAGTGATCCACCTGTGCGGATGCAGGGGCGAGCGGAAGAACAGGGTGTTGCCGCCATTGCCGTCATTCAGCCACGCGAAGCTGTCGCGCGCTCGAGGAGGCTTGGTCCCGTTCTTCTTGCGGGTGAGGCGGTCTTTGACCGCGACGAGGGGCACGGGCTCGCATCCGACGGGAGCGGGCCCAGATACTGCGATGGTAGTCGTCATATGTTCGTGCTCTATGTTCCTTTCAATGTGCTTGTATCGTATCGGCTGCAGGCGACGGGCCGGCAGCCGTCCTTCATCTCGAGCAGTGCTCTCCAAGAAGGAAATCGTGGCCCAGCGAGGGCGTATGTGCGATCGAATCGAAATCAGCGGTTCCTCCGCCCCCGAATGCGACCGCATTCTCATGGATATGTCCTCGCTGGGTGTAAAATGTGCTTGTTTTCTTTCGTTCTAGCGAACTAGATAAGAAAACGGGCCCTTTCTTCGTTTGGGGCCCATCGTTGTAATTAATTTGGAGAGAATTGATTACAGGGATCGGCCACAAACAGTCTCAATAAAGCGATTGAGGTGCTTGGTCCAGACCGATGTAATGCAATATGACATGTGTAGATATATTGTAGCTCTGCCCTGCCAGATGTCAAGGAGTTATGCACAGCCCGAATACGATCAAAAAAGGACCCCGTAAAGGGTCCTGCGTTCTCGCAAGCTACCAAAGGAATTCGGTGGCTCTGCGCTTGTCTGGCTTCCGGCGCAATGGGCCGGAGCCGGTATACTGCGGCTGTGGCATGGAGGCTTGTGCTGCGCTCCGTGCCGGACCTCGATTCTGCTGCATCCAGGCGACGGGATGCGCTTGTTCCTGAGCGACCGCTTTGATGCGGGTGCGCCCGCGTATGATGACGAGTCTGTGTGCGCTCATATGCATATGTCGTTACGGACGTTACCGACTATGTCAACTTACGCACGATATTCTAGCATACCGCCGGCAGGCTACAACTTCCTCAGCATGGCCTTCTGGGCGGCTTCGATGATGTGCTTTTCTCCGAGGCCATATGCTTCGATGAGCTCGTCAGGCGTCCCTGACTGTCCGAACTGGTCTTTGACCGCCACGAACTCTATCGGCACCGGAAAATTCTTTGCGAGACATTCAGCGACAGCGCTCCCCATTCCGCCATGAATCTGATGGTCCTCGACCGTGACGAGAGCTCGCGCATCCTGAGCGAGCCTGATAATAGCAACTTCATCGAGAGGTTTGATCGTCGACAGATTCATCACTGCGACCCTCTTGCCTGAGCTTTCTATCTTCTTGGCAGCCGTAAGCGCCCGATACAGTGATGACCCTGTGGCGATTATTCCAACATCATATTTTGAACTTTGGATTTTGGAATTTGCCTGCCCACCGAAGCCTTGGCGAAGGTGGGAATTTGTTTCGGATTTCGGATTTCGTATTTCGGATTTGAATACTATCTGCGCCTTCCCTATCTCGAACGGCGTCTGGTCAGTGGTCATCACAGGAGTCGTATCGCGCGCCAATCGGATATATGCAGGCTGGTCTGTCTTTGCCATGGCGATGATGGCCTTCCGGGCCTCGATGGCATCGCACGGCGAGATCACGACCATGCGCGGCAATACACGCATGAGCGCTATGTCTTCGAGGGCTTGATGGCTTCCGCCATCTGCACCGACCGTTATACCTGCATGTGAACCAATGATCTTAACAGGAACATCGTTGTAACAGATGGTCGTGCGGATCTGCTCCCAATTCCTTCCCGGACTGAATATCGCATACGATGCCATGAATGGAATCTTGCCCATAGCGGCCATGCCAGAGGCCACCGTGGCCAGATTCTGCTCTGCGACGCCGAGCTCGACAAAGCGCTTGGGGAATTTCTTCTTGAATCCATCTACATGCGTCGATTCGGTGAGGTCGGCGCACAGGACGACCACGCGAGCATCATCGCCGGCCGCGACGAGGCCTTTCCCTGAACCTTCGCGCATCGAAGCCTTCTCGACGGATGAATCGAATATCTTCGGAAGTCGGGATTGAGCATCGTTATTTATTGATCAAAGCGAGCATCTCCGCATAGCAATCCTTGCAAAGGTGCATCTTGAGCACGCGCGAGTCGGCGTCGGGAGGACTGAGCAAAATAGCCCCGTAATCGGTCAATTCTTTCTTGCATTTATCACAGAGGGGTTTGATAGCCATATTCTCTTATTTACGCACTGCTTTTAAAGCGATCTCTATCTCTTCCTTGGTCGTCGGCGGCTTGCCATGCCACTCGAATTTCCGCTCGAATGCGGGTATGCCCTTCGACGGTATGGTATTGGCGATGATGACCGATGGCCGGTCATATACCGCATGCGCCTCGGTCACGGCTCGGTCGATCTCCCTGAAATCATGGCCATTCACCTCTTGCACATGCCAATTCCAAGCACGCCATTTGTCGACGAGCGGATGGAGCGGCATGATGTCCTCGGTATAGCCGTCGATCTGTATGCCGTTGCGGTCGATGATGGCTGTGAGATTCTGCACCTTTTCTTTGCCGGCGAGCATGGCCGCTTCCCAGCTATTGCCCTCATCGAGCTCTCCGTCGCTCATCAAGCAGTAGAATTGCCTGCCGGAAGACTTGCCCGCATCGATCCGATCGGCGAGAGCCATGCCGAGAGCCTGAGAGAGGCCGGAGCCCAATGGACCGGAGGACGTCTCGAGAGCCGGCAGCCATTCGCGGTGCGGATGGCCTTGGAGCTTCGAACCGAATTTACGCAATGT
>CAZSAV010000070.1:0-2272 GCA_964604805.1 uncultured Candidatus Saccharibacteria bacterium
CTACTCTTTAGCTTACTGCAAAAATAAGCGGTAACGTGATCAAATTATAATTTTCTACGCGCCCTTAGCTGTTTTGGTAGATATACAGCAAGTGCAACAATACGCGCCCTTAGCTCAGTTGGTAGAGCAGTCCCTTTACACGGGAAAGGTCGGGGGTTCAAGTCCCTCAGGGCGCACAATGATCCATGAGGACTGCCAAATGCAGTCCGAATGGAGCATCATTGTGACTGCCCGAGGGATGAGAAGGCCGGAGCGTGCGAGCATAGCAAGCCGAGCCGCGAGGCGGGGTCGCGGAAATTTCCGAGCGACGGCGAGGAAATTATCCGTGACCAAGTCCCTCCCCTTTATTTCACCTCAATGATCGGCCTCCCCTTTGCGAATATGACGACAGCCAGAGTGACGACCGCGATAGCTCCGAGGATGTAGAATACGTCGATCAAACCGAATCTAAAGATGAACATCGCTACTGCGATGAAAAGGTAGAAGCACGAAAGGAGGACGACCGGCGTTCCGACGATCTCTCGCTTCGACGTCACCTTTATTCTCTTTTTCGCTAGCCCTGCGATGCCGATGATGAGTAATGCGATTTGGAGCATGTGCGTATATTTTTTATTTATAATGTCGCGAAATTCGCGCTCGCTTGTCCCCCCGGAATGAATCGAACATTCATCAACGGCTTAGAAGTCCGCTGCTCTATCCATTGAGCTACGGGGGGTCATACAAAAGGTAGCACACGCCTGCCAAAAGGAAAAACTAGAACGACGGATCCCCTTGGCCTGAATATGAATACCGCGTCGCGCTCCATATCTCGGCCCGATGGTCGTACAGCTTGAGCGTGCGGGTAAGCTCGTCGCCGCCGGAATTATGCGAGCTCGTCAGAACAGGGATAGAGAGCTGGCTCAATATGCGCCCCTCTATCTCCGTGAAGAGCACGAAGCCGGATATGACGAGGACGACAGCGACAGCCGTCGATACGGCGAGAATGATGCCCCAATCGAGGACCGGCTCTCTGCCGATCCGATGGAAGATGCTGTGGCGCATCTTGACCGTTGTCGACGCATGCTCATGTTTTGTGTGGAATAGATTCATATCAGTTTGTCGGAATCGCTTTGGCGCCTGTCCCTACCAAAGTCGACGCCTTGATGTCGAACGATGCATGCCAATCACGCGACGGATTCTTGCCCGCCCCTTCACCGATGAAGTCGAGGCTGACTTTGGCGATCGTATCGTGGTACGGCATATGCTCTGCCAAGATGAGCGTCTTCATGACCGACGACCACGTGCCGCGCACGTCTGCGTGCGCCCGGATGGAGCCGACCGTGCCAGCAGGCGCGCCTGCGAGGTCATCGGCACCGATGGCGGATATCGCGACCGAAGCTCCCGATATGTCGCCGAGCCCTTCGACTGCTTCTATGAAGGCCACGGTATCGTCTGCTGGTATGAAGAGCGCCGGCAAGCGCGCCCACTCGGCGGACATCGACCGGTACGTCGCGGCCAGGCGCTGGTCGCGCTCGCGTTTGGTCGAATCGGCCTGCGCTTGCGTCTGACGGTCGACGATCGTCTGTATCGACGATCCGATAGTGAACCTCATATATGCATACAGCGCGACGACCACGGCTAGGACCGAGAAAGCGAGGATAGCGAGCATGCGGGTGTGGATATGTCTAATGGCGGGAGTTCGGTTAGCCGTATCGAGTACGGGATATGCTTGCTGGCGACCAAGGTCGAGAGCGGCAAGTCTGCCTTGTTGCCGGCATTCAGCGATTCGAGGCGAGACTTGAAAGCCAAGAGCGAATCCCTCGTCGGAGCCACTCCCTGTATGATGGCCTCGATCGTGCCCGTAGCGACTCGGCTCACCGAGAACGAGCGGATGCTCACGTCTTTTCGCGCCGCGGCAATCGATTGAACTATGCCCGAGATGTCGGTGGCGGTCAGGCCCTCCTGCAGGTCATCGAGGAGCGACTGCCCTGCGGCGAGCTCCCGCTCGAGGGTCGCATCCATAGCCGCATCAGACCGCTTCTGTTGGATCAATGAATCGACGAGACGGCGCTCGGACACCGTCCGTGCGAATGCAGGCATGAGCGACGCGATGCCGATGAGACCTGCCACCGATAGCGCGAATGCGAGCACGATCGAGGCGCGGACCCGGTATTCTTTCCGGAGTATCTGTTTTTCAGCGTGTGGCAAGAGCGTGTGTCTCATATTGGTTATGCGTCCATTGCGAGGCCTGCGGCCACGAGCACGGCGAGCCCGAGCGTCTGCGGATGCTCGA
>CAZSAV010000070.1:2282-4418 GCA_964604805.1 uncultured Candidatus Saccharibacteria bacterium
TCCGCCTGCGATATTGGCGGGACATACGCGTCGAGGTCGAATATATTCTGCCATACGTTCCCGACCGATACAGAGAGGCCGCTCGCATGCAATGCCGTCTGCAGCTTGTCTTCATATGCCGGAGCGTCGCGCCCGACTAATATGACGTCTTTGATCGGCATGTGAGACGACTCGTGCGACATCCAGTAAGCGAAGGTCTTATTGATCTCGGATTCGAGCGCGGATACGCCCTTGTCGATGCCGCCCTCTCCTGCGCTCCCCCATCCTGAAGTCGAAGTGAAGCAGACGACGCCGCCGGATACTATATATATGCCGGTCTTCTGCTTCATAATATATGCGATCATCACTGCCTGCTCGCTGTGCGCCGGCACGATGGCGCGAGCGATAGACTTCGGCACGACTTCGAAGGCGACGGGCGATATGCCGCTCCCGCGGAGTATGTCTATCGTATGCTCGACGTATGTCCGCGGCACGACAGACACGCTCGCGCGCAAGACTCCGCCGGTCACCGAGAGCGGCATGAGATCGAAATAGAACACGGCATCGGGAGCCGAGAGCGGCACGTTCTCCTCGAGCTTCGACTCGATATTCTGGCCTATGGCGTGTATATCGTCGCCGATGACATCGGTCTGAAAGAGATATGCCTTCTCCTCAGGGATAGAGACTTTGACGTACGAGAGGTCGTGCTGGCGATCAAAACCGGTCAAGAGCTCGCGGAGCTTGTTCTCGTCCTTTATATCGCCTTCAATGACGACCCCCGGAGGCAGGTCGAGCGACGCGCTCTTGCTGATCACTGGACCGCGAGGGGTCTCGGTATATTCGAGGGCTTTGATGGCGTCATCAGACACGTCGAGGCCTGAGTATCTCATCTCGAGATACTTGGGAGGCGGAAAGATCCGAAAGAACGCTGATCTATGCATGCGACAATTATACTATAAAAGAGCGCGGCTTTGTTCGTATTTTATGAAAGCCCTTTCTTTTTGACGTTTCTATAGAGCTCGCGGAGCGCCGGAGACGCGGAGATAGCGATGATGACGATGACGGCCGGGATGACGTATCGATCTGGATTTGGGATGAATGAGCCGAAGGCATAGCCGAGCCAGAGCATGGCCCATGTCCAAGCAAAGCCGCCGAGCACGTTGTATGAGATGAACGTCTTGTAGCGCATATTGCCGATGCCCGCCACGATCGGAGCGAAAGTGCGTATGACGGGTATGAAGCGCGCCAGGATGATCGTCTTCTTGCCATGCTTGTCATAGAATTCTTGCGCACGGAGCACGTGCTTTTTGTTAAAGAAGAGCGAATCGTCCTTTCTGAAGAGAGCCGGACCGATCTTCTTGCCGAACGCATATCCGACGCTGTCCCCCGCCACCGACGCGATGAAGGCTCCTGCGAGAAGGAGCGCGAGCGACAGATGCCCTTGCGAAGCGAAGAAGCCGGCGGTGAAGAGCAATGAATCGCCCGGAAAGAAGAAGCCGAAGAACGCTCCCGTTTCGAGGAAAATGACGCCGATCACGCCGAGGGTGCCGACGGAACTGATTATGAATTCGGGACTCAGGAGCGAAGTGAGGTGCATGAAGTTATGCGGCGAGCGTTCCAGGCAGGATGGCGCTATTGGGCTCGAGGAGCGAAAAGCCTCCCTGCTGGTTCGATACAGCGAAGAGCATGCCATTGCTCTCATAGCCCTTGATCATGCGCGGCTGGAGATTGGTCACGAACATGCAGGTCTTGCCGACCAGGACCGACGGATCGGGAAAGTATGCCGATATACCTGAGACGATCTGTCTCGGCGCTGGGACGAATTGCTTGGGCACAGGAACAGCAGGATCTACTGGGACCGGAGCTTCGGCCGCCGGGACGACTTCCTTCTGCTCGCCGAAATCGACGGACAGCTTGAGCAATTTGTCCGTATCAGGGATCTTTTCCGCAGAGAGTATCTTGCCTGCACGGATCTCTACTTTTTTAAATTCTTCATACGTGATCATGTTCGCTGTTTATCTAGATAGCTTTGTAATATGAGGGCCGCGGCGGACGCATCGCTCAGGTTATTCTTGCCTTGAATGCGTTCGGCCTGGATGCTCGTCATGAATTCTGGCTCGAAATGGACTGTGTATCCCTTTGCCTCGAGGTCTCGCT
>CAZSAV010000071.1:0-4379 GCA_964604805.1 uncultured Candidatus Saccharibacteria bacterium
CGCGGCATCACCATCACGGCGGCTGCCATCACCTGCTTCTGGAACCCGACGTACATGGGGACCGATATATCCAAGAAGGTCCGCTTCAACATCATCGACACCCCGGGACACATCGACTTCACCGTAGAGGTGAAGCGCTCTCTTCGCGTATTGGACGGAGCGGTCGTCGTATTCGACGGCGTGGCCGGCGTTGAGCCGCAGTCAGAGACCAACTGGCGCTATGCCGACGAAGGCAAGGTGCCTCGCCTCTGCTTCATCAACAAGCTCGACCGCACCGGCGCGTCATTCGAGAAGTCGTATGCGTCTATCCTCGAGCGATTGAATAAGAACGCCGTCAGATTCCAGATCCCGATCGGCCTCGAAGGCGACCACAAGGGCGTCGTCGACCTCCTCCGCATGAAGGCTTTCTATTTCGAAGGGGAGATGGGAAACAAGATCGTCGAAAAGGACATTCCAGAGGAGCTCTTGGCAGACGCCAAGAAGTACCGCGCTGAAATGATCGAGAAGGTCGTCGAGCACGACGACGCCGCTATGTCCGCATATCTCGAAGGCAAGGAAGTGTCGATGGACGATTTCAAGAAGATCGCCCGCCAGGCTGTCATCGCTAACAAGATCTTCCCGGTATTCACCGGTTCGGCGTTGAAGAACATCGGCGTACAGCTCATCCTCGACGCCGTCGTCGACTATCTCCCGTCTCCGCTCGACATGCCCCCGGTCAAAGGCATCAACCCGAACACCGGCGAGGAAGTCATCCGCCACGCCTCTGATACCGAGCCGTTCTCAGCGCTCGCATTCAAGCTCCAGAACGACCCGTTCGTCGGCGCTCTGACCTTCTTCCGCGTCTATTCCGGAACGATCGAAGCGGGTTCATATATATACAATTCCACCACAGGCAAGAAAGAGCGCTTGGGCCGCATCGTCCGCCTCCAGGCAGACAAGCGCGAAGAGGTCAAGAAAGTCTTCGCGGGCGAGATCGCCGCAGCGGTAGGCTTGAAGGACGCTCTCACCTCGCATACGTTCTGCGATGAGAATCAACCGATCGTGCTCGAAGTCATCAAGTTCATGGAGCCGGTCGTTTCGCTCCGCATCGAGCCCAAGACCAAGGCAGACCAGGAGAAGATGGGCATGGCCCTGAAGAAGCTCGGAAACGAAGACCCGACATTCAGGATATCGAGCAACCCTGAGACCGGAGAGACCATCATCTCAGGCATGGGAGAATTGCACCTCGAGATCATGGTGGACCGCATGAAGCGCGAATTCGCCGTCGAAGCCAATGTCGGCGAGCCGCAGGTGGCATACCGCGAGACGATCATGAGCGAAGCCGAGGCCGAGCACAAATACATCAAGCAGACCGGCGGTAAGGGTCAATACGGACACGTCCGCTTGACCGTGAAGCCGATGCAGCCGCTCGTCGAAGGCGAGAAGATTCCCAAGAACGTCAAGCGCTATGACGATTTCGAATTCATCAACTCCATCAAAGGAGGCGTCATCCCGCTCGAATTCATCCCGGCCGTCGAAAAGGGCGTGCACGAGGCCATGGATCGCGGCATCGTCGCCGGATTCAAGATGGTGAACGTCTCTTGCGAGCTCACATTCGGTTCGTATCACGACGTCGACTCGTCAGAGATCGCCTACAAGATCGCCGCTTCCCAGGCATTCCAAGATGCCGCAAAGCGCGCAAAGCCGGTCATCCTCGAGCCGATCATGAAGCTCGAGGTGGTCGCTCCGGAGAAGTACATCGGCGACGTCAACGGCTCGATCGCTTCCAAGCGCGGCATGATCGAAGGCCAGAATCCCAAAGGCCAGAATGTCTCGATCATCGCCAAAGTGCCGCTCGCCGAGATGTTCGGATATACGACAGAGCTTCGTTCTATGACTTCAGGACAGGGTTCGGCGCAGATGGAATTCGATCATTACGATGTCGTTCCGGCCAACGTGGCTCTGGAGATCCAGGAAAAGAGGAAATAATCGATTTTAAAGAAAAAACCCGCTCTCGGCGGGTTTTTTCTTGTGCACATCCGGCGTTTCTGGATATTTTGCTAAAGATATATACTTAGCGCAGTTATATCTCGCCGCGGCAATCGACTGCGGTGTAACGATCGCTTTATAAGTAAATGAAAAAGCATATCAAGTTCGCATTATTCGCGGCTCTCGTCATCGTCGCGGTATTTTCTATATCCGCGTCGGCTCATGCTCAGGTGAGCACGAGCCCTGCATGTCCGGTCGGCTATACCTGTACGATCGGTATAATCGATTGTCCGGCAGGGTATACCTGTACGCCGATCCAGACCGACCCGAATTGTCCGCTCGGCTATACGTGCGTCCCGACTACGACGCAGACAGGGTCAGAAATCAAGCTCAATAGCCCTGCGGCGGGCGACGTCATTCCGACCGGCACAGCCTACACCATCAAATGGTCGGCTACTTCTGACCTCGTGGCCGCCAATCCGAAAGTCGATATCGTCCTCGTCGGCTTCGTGCGCGCAGGCTGCGACCCGTTCGGTTGCGGCGTCGGTCCCATCAACAACACATTTGCGAGCGCAGTATTGAAGATGCTCGGCGTCAAGTCTGCCGAAGCGCAGACCGCCGTCATGCCTACTCAGATCGCGACGCAGCTTACGATCGCGCGCGGCGTTTCATTGAGCCAAGGCTCGTATGTCTGGAATATTCCTCCGAATATACAGAATCAAGTGAGCTCCGCGACAGGCCAATACAAGGTGTTCTTTGTAAAATCTGGAACGAATGCGCCGATATATCCCTACACCGATAACGTCTTTACTTTCACGACGGCGACGACTGGGACGCCGTGCTACGTCTTTAGCATCAATTTGAAAGTCGGCAGCACCGGCGCAGACGTCGTAGCCCTACAGACTTGGCTCATCGCTCACGGCTTCGATATCCCGAACATCTCATCGGGCAAGGTGGCGAAGGGAAGCTATGGCGGCAATACAGCCACAGCCGTCGGAAGATACCAAAAGAGCATCGGCATCCCCGCCACTGGGTCATTCGATGTTACGACGCGAGCCAGCGTGAATGCGTCGTGCAAACCGGATCCGACAGGCGGAGCGACCATCAGCAATGCCTCGGCTTCGCTCGGCACGCGGACGGTAGCGGCGGACACCGGCGTCACGAGCTATCAGGTCTCCTTCTATTTCACGGTCAATAACCCGACCAGCAACCCGGTCTACTTGAGCACATCGATCACGAATCTGGGCGCTCTCGATAAGAACGCTTCGATATACTTTGCAGCTAAAGGATATGTCGTTCCGGTGAAGGGCTCTCTTATCGCCCAAGCTCAGGCTGTAGGGAGCGGCGACTCCCCGTATTACTTCTTCATAGCCCCAGGCGCTTCGAGGGCGTTCGGGTACGTGGGCACCGTCGATAGCACCCAGTGCCCAGGCGGATGTACCGGCTATCAGACGACGTATATAGCAGGGATAAATTATGGTACGAGCCCTTCGAATCTCGGCGCGTATTCGTTCAGCACGGCTAGTATCGCCAATCTCAAGCTGACGGCTGACTACGGAGGCGTGTCACAACTCTCTCCTGTCAAAGTCATCTATCCGAATGGAGGGGAAGCGCTGAGCACTGCAAAAGACGTCATAGCGCAGATACAATGGTCCACGACCAATCTTCCCGCTTCGACATTGATCGATATCGGTTTGAGCGATCAGTATGGCCAAAAGGGAAGCTCGAACGACATAGCGAACGGCATACCGAATACAGGAAGCTTCGCATGGAAGGGCAATACCAATCTGGTGAGCGGCCAGTACCGCATACAGGTCTCGGTCCATGGAAGCGTGAGTCAATTCGACTATAGCGATTCCGCATTCTCGATCACTTCGTCTGTCAATCCCTGCGGAACAGGATATTCATGGAACGGCACGTCATGCGTTCCTCCGGTGACTCCGGGTTGTCCTGCGAACCAGGTCATGACGGGCGGCTCGTGCATGGACTATGGAGCCAAGCAGTCAGCCATCCGCAATCTCTACCTCACGCTCCAATGCCGCGAGCCCGATCAGCAGGGCTGGGACTATTGGACGAATAATTCTTCAGACTTGGGCACGATACAACAGCAGATGACATGGGGGATCGAGTATCAGACAAAGCAACAGATCACCCAGATATTCCAACAGGCGCTCCACCGCGCTCCGAGCTGTGCCACCAACGGCAGCGTGAGCGAGCTCCATTCATGGTATGAGAAAGCATATGCGAATGGATATGTGAATCTGGATGTCGTACGGAACGGCATCGGCGGAACTGTGCCGAGCATCCAACTGCCGTCGCTCAATATCACCCCGACGCTCGTAGCTTCGGGCCAGAAGGTGACATTCAACTACACGATCCCGAACAATGCGACGACGATGAAGCTCACGCTG
>CAZSAV010000072.1:0-3204 GCA_964604805.1 uncultured Candidatus Saccharibacteria bacterium
CGCGCTCGGGCTCATATTTTGCGGCATGTATATCCTCTTTCAGATCGGCATATGGCAGAAAGGGAAGATCGCCGCTTGGCTCGCATATATATGCGTCCCATTCCTCGCTCTGCAATCCATCCTCATATATTGCATAGAGCGAGCGAACGGTTCGACTTTGCTCCAGTGGTTCTCGCATAACCAGGACGCTTATGGCCAGAGCTACCGCACGCTCTCATATTTTCTCGGCGTAGAAGGATCGACGTTCAATGTCATCGCATTGATAGCGATCGTCGGCATATATGCCGCATATCGCAATCGAGACCTCTTCGCGAGACGATGGCTCATGACGTATGTGCCGCTCGCTGTCGCGTCGATCCCTGTCCTCGTATGGCCTATATTCATTTCGCGGGTGCTGTTCGCGCAATACATCTTCTTTGTCCCGTTGGCGCTCTACGGTCTTTCATATATGAGAATGAATGCCGGCTCGCGCAGATTCCTCGGCATTCCGTTATATGCATTCGCGGCTCTCGCCCCGATCGTCGCGAGCATTCTCCTTTTCGTCCTTAGCGGGAACGGCTCACTATTCTCGCGGATATAGATATGGATTCAAACTTACTTTCAAATCAAATAGACGCCTCCGTACAGATAGTCAAAAGCCCCTATGGCAGGTTCGCTATAGATCCTCGCCGCGACGCGCAGATCTTCAAGCATATGAGACCGACGGAGCATCACCAGATGCAAGCTATACGTTTATTGGAGCTATTGGCGGGCCCGAGCTCGACCGTCATCGACGTCGGCGCGCATATCGGCACGGTTTCGATACCGCTCTCGTACAAGGCCAAGAGAGTCATATCGTTCGAGCCGTCGCAGGCCTCGTTCGATCTCTTGAGAAAGAATATATCTTTGAATGGGATCCAAAATATCGATGCTCGGAATAAGGGCCTCGGCTCGAAGCCGGGCCATGCGTCACTCGCGCCGATGCCGGAAGGGAATGCCGGAGGGCAGACATTGGATGCCGATGAAAGCGGCGCGATCGAGGTCTCCATGCTGGATACGGAAGCGGGATCTGCGGACCTCATCAAAATCGACGTCGAGGGAATGGAAATGGAAGTCTTGAAAGGGGGCACGAACCTCATCGAACGCAGCAAACCATGCATATTCATGGAAATATTTCCGCAGGCCCTGCGCGCCAACGGCGTCAGGCCCCGCGATGTCCAAAGTTTCTTCAGCGAACGGGGATATTCGCTCTTCATTCCATTCGAATCGAAACATGCCGATGTCGCACGCATCGGGCGCATACCCAATCTTTTTCTGATCGTCGCTCTCATCTCCCCCGGCTCATTCTTCAGGAAGAACGTCGCCCTGACATTCGATATCTTGGCTGTGCCGAAGGGGAAGACGGTCCCGTCAGGCATCTTCGTATCGTCTGCGATGCATACGATAGTGCGTCTGGCGATTCGCAATGTTCATGATAAAATCAGGCGGATATTGAAAATGTTGAGGTAGAGCTCGGAAAGCACCAATCAGAGCGAGCCGAGAATTGTTTGATTGAGTAGAAATTGCCTGATACATTGCGAGTGTCCCTCAGGGGAGCAATGTATCTGGCAATTTCACGAATGAGTTTCGCAGGCGAGCGGAGGTTGGTGCTTTCCGAGCTTAAACTAGAATCATGGCAGAATCCAACACATCTCGACCTTTAAAGAAACCCATCCTCTGGGTCTCCGTCGGGCCTATCGGCGACACGGTCATCATGACGGCCCTCTTTGACGACATATTGAAGCGAGCGCCCGGGACCAAGTTCACGATCATCACGAGCACCAATGCCGCCATCATCCGCGACATCGTATCCGCATATCCTACCGTCGAGGTGAAGAGCATACCGTCGAATCCATTGAAGCTCGCTCGATTCCTCGCATTCATCTTCTCGAGAAAGTGGAACGTGCTCGTGCCGGGCACTGCTCGCTCGTATTCTCTGCATATCAAGCTTTTCTTCATAGCCTTGTCCCTCATCCCGGGCAATCGGACCATCGGCTATGGCGACGTGCGCAGGTCTTCCGGCTGGCTGCCGTTCCGCACCGGCCTCTATTTCGACAAGTCCATCTCGATACTCGATAACTATCGCAGGCTGGCTCAGCCGCTCCTCATCGGCGAGGCCATGTCCGGCGGTCCGGCCCATGCGGTCATCGATATGGAGCGGCCGATAGGCTTTCCATACAAAGACAAAGGCTATTTCGCCATGCATCTTTTCGGGACGCGCGCGAGGCTGTCGTTCCCGCCGCAGAGATGGAAGACCATCCTGTGCGAGATCAGGTCGAGCCATCCTGATCTCGGCATCGTCTTGACCGGAGGCAAGAAGGACGAGCAATTGCTGAAGACGGTTTCGGCAGGCATTTCAGATGTACAGATATTCATAAACAAGCCGATCCACGAAGTCGCCTGGATCGTCAAGAATGCAGCCGTATACATCGGCGTCGATACCGGCGTCACGCATATCGCCGCTATCCTCAATGCGCTGTCGGTCGTCATCGGCAACAATTCAAATCCGATGTGGATGCCGTATTACAATCCAAAGGGCGTCGTGCTCATGAATACCGCTCGCTGCGTATGCACCGGCGACATGGGTGGCGATTGCCGCGTGTACGAGGACGGCGTCGGATACCTCCGTTGCACATATGACATCGATCCTGGCACGCTCTATCGAGCCATAGACGAAAAATTGCGGGCACAGGCCTGATGTAGTAGGTTCAACATATGGACACCAAATCGTCATTCAAGGATTCCGTACAGTGGATGCTTCTCGTCATATTGGGAATAGCGCTTTCTTGCGCGGCGCTCGAATTGCTCGTCCGCGCAGTCGATCGCACCGATTACAACCGCTTCGCATATGACGCGCAGTCAGGCCTCCAGACATATAGGCCCAACTCGAGCTTCGTCTCGACCGTCGAATGCTATGAGAATAAAAACGATATAAACAGCCTCGGTTTCCATGCCCCGGCGATCCAGGCGGACAAAGGCAAGGACGTCTTCAGGATCGTCGTCCTCGGAAGCTCATTCGTCGAAGCGCTCCAGATACCCGCTGATAAGTCGTTCCCGATGCTGCTTCAAAATATGCTCAATGCGGATCCGCATCGCACGGTCGCCTATGAAGTGATACCATTCGGCTATTCGGGCAATGCGACGTATCTGAACCAGGTCTACTACGATCGTTTCGGCGCGCCTCTG
>CAZSAV010000072.1:3214-4370 GCA_964604805.1 uncultured Candidatus Saccharibacteria bacterium
CATGACGGAGGACGAGCTCACGCATGAGCCGGGAATCCCGCATGACAGTGAAGGGGATATCGTCTTCACCTCGAAGGCTAAGCCGCAAAGCAGATTCGCTCCGCTCAAGGACGTGTACCATCAGTCCAAGCTCTTCATGAATCTCCTCAACCGCTATGCGCTCGCAAGTTCGCGCTTGAGACAGATCATCGCCGCTCCGTCTCTATTCATGAATGAGCCTCCGGCAGCATCCATCGACCTGTCTTCATCGACCCTCGCGACGCTTTGGGGAACTGAGGACGAGCTCGTCGATTCATTGGCGAGCCGCGTCCGAGCCGACCATGCCAAATTCCTCGCCGCATCTTGGACGACGCCGCAAGCTTCCATATCGACGGTCGATGCTTTGAAATCCCATATGACAGCATCGGCACAAAGGGACGGATTCTCATATCTCGATATGGATCAATCGATCAAAAACCAAGCGCAAGCCGAAGGGGCGAGCCCCTCATGGCCATGCGACGACCACTGGTCTGAGAATGGGCACCGATACGCTGCGAACGCTCTCTACGAATTCCTCATGAAGAATAAGGGTCTTCTGAACCGATACTAATATGAATATCGTGGGCATTGGTACTGATATTGTCGATATGAATCGTCTTCGCGATGCCAAACATCTTCGTCGTGTCGCCGATTTCTTATTCGTTCCATCCGAACTTACTGATATGAAAAGAAGCAAGGACAAAGTTCAATTCGTCGCTTCGAGGTTGGCTTTGAAGGAATCCGTCATAAAGGCATATCCAGGGACTCTTCATTATCATGACATCGTCATCTCGAAGAAGGGGAAGAAACTGGTCGTTAAGCTCGTTCCAAAAAAAGCTGCTCATTACGACGTATTTGCGAGCATCGCTCACGAGTTCAATTGCGCCATCGGCTATGCTATCCTGTGTGAATCGTAGGCACTCGCATGCATATACTGGACTATATAAAACTCGCCAAGAAGCATGAGGATGGCGCGCGGCCTGCCGGCGCCAAGCCCTTGCGCATAGCCATAGCCACCAATTTCACCGACGACTTGCTCAAGAAGGCGCTCGCGGGCATGTGCGTCTCAGAGGGCATCGACCCCGACATATATCAGGTCGGCTACAAGCAATATCTTTTCGAGCTCAAGTCTGCCGAT
>CAZSAV010000073.1:0-1154 GCA_964604805.1 uncultured Candidatus Saccharibacteria bacterium
AAAAGCGGCAGGGGCGCAAGTTCCTCGGGAGTTCGAATCTCCCCCTCTCCGCAGCAAGCAATAGAATAGAAGCAAGCGAATTGCCTCTTTTTTATATGAGAATCGAACCAGGCTACGGATGCATCGCTACGTACGCCCTAGTTATGGGACCGAAGAAACCGACTGCCGGCGATATGCCGCGAGCTGCTTGGAAACGGGCGAGGGCGGCCTGCGTCTGCGAACCGAATAATTGGGTCTCCTGCCCTTTCGATCCGGCGCCGCTCATCGCTACAGGAAAGCCATGGCCATTCAAATATACCTGCAGAGCGCGGACATCGGAGCCGCTCATGCCGAGAGACAGATCGCGAGTGAAGACATGGGCCAGTATCCATGCGGGGTCTTGCGTATTGACCACCGGAGGCTGAGGATATCCGCTCCCTCCGCCTGAAGTCGAGGTGACGGTGCCTGAGCATGCCGCAGTGATCAATGTCTGGTCGCTGCCATAGGCGACTCCCGACGTACCGACTGCATATGCATCAAAATAATACCGCGTACCGCATTTGAGGCCGCTCACCGTCGCGGTGAATGCGCCGGCGCTAAAGCTCCCTGATTCGGTCGTCGTCGCGCCATATGCTGCATTCGAGCCCCAGCGGAAGCCGCGCGAGGATATCGTTTGGCCGCCCGTCGAGACAATGGAGCCATTGAGAACGACCGACGTCTGAGCGATCGGCGATGCTGCCGACGTCGTCACTGTAAACGGCGCGAACGTGGTCAGCGTGTATTCGGTCGACGTAGCGGGATTGCGCCATGCATTGGATGAGACGACGACATAATAGTAAGTCGTAGCCGCAGAAAGCCCGGTGAGTCCGATAGAATGAGACGTGACGTTCGATGCTGACGAAGTACTCGTCGTGTATGTACCGGAAGAAGTGCCGTATGCGACGGTAGAATTTGAGAGCTTGTCGGTCGTCCACGTGACCGTGCCGCTCGTGACGAGGGCCGAGGAAGCGACAGACGAGACGACCGGAGACTGCCAATGCAGGCTCGGGAAAGCGCTCGTTATGTCCCATACGGGCGTGGTGAGGAAATTCCAGGAGCTCATCGGCGCAGTCGTGCTCGAATTGTAGAAATACGAGATGCCGCCGCCCGCATCGTTGATCTTGGTGCAGCCGCTG
>CAZSAV010000073.1:1164-3900 GCA_964604805.1 uncultured Candidatus Saccharibacteria bacterium
TATTGCCCTCCGAATAGCAGCTCGTCGCATCGTCGCCGGGCTGATCGTACCAATAGGAATTCGTCGGGCCTGTGCCGCCATCCACGCGCGTGCCCAAGAAGCCGCCGACGGCTACGCTGCCGTGCACCGCGCCGGTCGAGAACGCATTTATCTGATTTGACGACTCTGAGTCGCCGATATACCCGCCGACATTTGTCGTGCCGGTGACGGAGCCGGTCGCATAGCATTCGTTATAGACGCTGTTGTTGCCCCTGCCGAGCAGGCCTCCCACGTTCTGGACGCCGGTGACCGAGCCGGTCGCATAGCAATCGAACGTATCGCCATATGCATCGCCGAGGAGGCCGCCGACTTGATTGTTGCCGCTCACATTTCCCGTCGCATATGATCGGAAGACCGGCGCTCCTTCATCTTGCACGCCGAGAAGGCCGCCGACCACGTCATGGCCGGACACATTCCCTGCGGCATGGTTATATGCGGTCGCGCCGAACGGATAGCCGACGAGGCCGCCGACATAGTCATGGCCGGAGACCGTCGCAGCGGCATATGAATGCGCGATGATGGCGTCCGTTATCACCAAGTCGTTTTGGTTGGCGGCTGGAGCGTACCCGACGAGGCCGCCGGTATAGTCATAGCCGGTTACGGATCCAGACGCCGTCGTGCTGCTCAAAAGCGAATTCTGCCGTCCTCCATAATATCCGATCAATGCTCCGGTATGCGTATGCCCAGTGACGTTGACGCCGGTCAGATGCAGGTCATATATGGTCTTATATGGGCCATCGACGGTCGGGCTCGTGGTCGTGCCGATATTCGTATATCCGAACAATCCGACATCGTCGGTCGACGGCCTATTGATGTAGAGGCCGCTTATCGTATGGCCATTGCCATTCAACACTCCGATGAATGGAGCCGTGCTCGTGCCGACAGGGGCAAAGCCGCTCCCGCCGTTCCAACCGGTCGTCGCCGAGCAATCGACGTCAGAGACCAAGGCATATGCCGCAGATAGGCCGTCCTTCATGGCCTGAAGCTCGGTGCATGTCGCGATCTGATATGGGCTGACTGATGTCCCGCTGCCGCCTTGGAATGCATGCGCCGCGAGCGGCGAGAAAGCGAGGAGAACGGCTACGAACGAGGACACGAAAAGAGATGAACGCATATTGGTATTCATATTGAGTAAGTATAGCAAATATAGGCTATCTGCTATACTTAGTCCAATGAAAGCCTCCGCAATAAGCATCGACCAGGCCAAGAAGGACAAGCTCTTCTATTTCGTCGCAAACGTCGTCGTATATCGCAGAAAAGACGCCCGATGCCTCATTTTGAAGCGGCACGAGCGCGAAAAAGTGCATCCAGGCAAATATGCCGTGCCCGGAGGCAAGCTCGAATGGAAAGACATTGATCTCCGGCATCCTACGCGCATGAACGGCGACGTCATAGACTTTGAGAATGCGATCGAAGACCTCGTCGAGCGCGAAGTCAAAGAAGAAGCCGGCATCTCGCTCAAGCCCGGGCTCGCCTACTTGAATAGCGTCGCCTTCGTGCGTCCCGACGGCATACCCGTCGTCCTGGTGAAATTCGCCGCAGAATACAAGAGCGGGACCGTCGAGATAGAGAGCGACTCCTTCACCGACTTTGCCTGGGTCGATGAGAAAGAAGTGATGAAATACTCATGCATCGACGGCATTCGGCAGGAGGTCAAGCGAACGATCCAGCATTTTAAGAAAAATCCCAAATAGAAAATGGAAGAATCATCACGCTCATTCCCCTATATCGCAGTCATCGCCGCCATCGGCTTCGGCTGGGGCGCTCTGTGGGCCGGCTCATATGGAGCGAGGCTGGCGTTCCATTCAGGGACAGAAAAGAGCGCCGCACCGACGCAAACGGCCACCGTAGACCAGAGCGCTTCGCCGGCCACGACCGTCTTGCGCGCCATCGTGGCGAGCGTCGCGCCGGCCAAACCGATCAAAGTGCTCGTGGGCGGCGACGTCATGCTCGACCGAGGCATCCGCAGGATAGGCCAGAGCAAAGGATATGACTCGCTCTTCGCCGGCCTCGCTCCCCTTTTCAAATCAGAAGACATAGTCGCGGTCAATCTCGAGGGCCCCGTGACCGGCAATCCATCCAAGACCCTCCTCCCTGACGGCACCACGAGCAAAGAATTCACCTTTACATTCGACCCAGACGCTCTAGAGAGCGTGAAGGGCGCTGGCGTCACGGCAGTAAGCCTCGCCAACAACCACACTGATAACTTCGGCTTCGACGGCTTCGACGAAACCAAGAGCTGGCTCAAGAAGAGCGGCCTCCGATATTTCGGCAATCCATGGAATGCTACGGCTACCGAAGCCGTCATAACGACGAATTCGATCCCGGTCGCCTTCGTCGGCTATCATGCCTTCCAGCCCGGCTTTGGAGCCATCCTCGACGATGTGAAGCGCCTGTCGGCCCAAGGAGATTTCGTCATCGTCATGCCGCACTGGGGCGTCGAATATGCACCTCACCCGACGGACGGCATGCGCGCTCAGGCCCGTTCTCTCGTCGCTGCCGGAGCGAGCGCCGTCATCGGCTCTCATCCGCACGTGATCGAGGACCATGAAATGATCGACGGCGTGCCGGTGTTCTATTCGCTGGGAAACCTCGTCTTCGACCAATATTTCTCGCCGCAGGTCATGAAAGGACTGCTCGTCGAGCTTACTCTTTCCAAAAAATCTGATACGATTAGTCTCGATTCGGTCAAGACAT
>CAZSAV010000073.1:3910-4353 GCA_964604805.1 uncultured Candidatus Saccharibacteria bacterium
ATACGCGACGTCGATGGCGTCGAAAGCGGGTGCCGCCGTCGATCCGGATCCGACCATTATCCCCATCCAATAATCAAAACATATGAAAGGCTTTCTCGAATTCATTCGCACGCAAGGAGTCGTCGGCTTGGCCGTCGGCTTCATCCTCGGAAAGGCGGTATCCGACGTCGTCGGATCGATCGTAACGGACCTCATCAATCCCATCATCGGCATCGCGCTCGGCAGATTCGGCGACCTTTCGAACCTCTATCTGAATGTCCTGTCCGCGCATATCGGCTACGGCAAATTCGCGAGCATCGTCATCAATTTCTGCATCATAGCGGCCGTCGTATACTGGGGCGTCAAGAAGCTCGGGCTCGAAAAGCTCGATAAAGCGAAAGAATAGATTCTGTGCGCGATACAGGATTCGAACCTGTGACCCTCCCCACGTCAAGGGGATGCTC
>CAZSAV010000074.1:0-864 GCA_964604805.1 uncultured Candidatus Saccharibacteria bacterium
AGCCCTCTGGGATTATTCAGAAAAGAACGGCAACGGCGACGTCCTATGGCCGCTCCGCATGTCTCTCACCGGCCAAGACAAGTCCCCCGACCCATTCTCATGCGCGAGCATCCTCGGCAAAGACGAAGCCCTCGCTCGCATCGGCTCGGCTATCGCTCTCCTGTCGGCATAAATATGATCTATGAGCGCCGCCACTCGCCATATGAGCTCGCAGCCCTATGCGCATTGATCGCATTCTTCATAGCATCTATGGCGCTCCGTGCGCCGAGCGCGTCTGCGGCCGCCTCTGACGAGCTCCAGCAGAAGATCGACCAGCGCAACCTCGATATCCAGAACCTCGAGAAGGAGATCCAAAGCTATCAGAAGCAGATCGACTCCCTCGGCTCGCAGGCCTCGACCCTCGCCGGCACCATCAAAGGCCTCGAATTGAACCGCAAGAAGCTCGAAGCGGACATATCCCTGACCCAAGACAAGATAGCCGCCAAGTCGTACGAGATACAAAAGCTCGGCTCACAGATCTCCGACAAGCAAGGCACCATCAGCGACGATAGGCGCATCATCGTCAATTCCTTCGCAGAGATGTATACCTCCAACAACGATTCGCCGACCGCCATCATCCTCGGCGGCAGGTCGCTCTCGGGCATCATCGGCTCTCTCGACGAGCTCGGGCGCATCCAGAATAGCCTCCAGGCCCGGATAACGTCACTTATGCACGCCAAGGCCGCTCTCGAGACCTCCAAATCAGCAAGCGAGAAGGCCAAGTCTGACCTGCTCGCCCTGAACAAACAGCTCAGCGACCAGCGCGCCGTCGTCGTCGTACGCAGCGGGCGGATGGCCCAGCGCGGTGACGAAGACGCGGCCGCC
>CAZSAV010000074.1:874-4341 GCA_964604805.1 uncultured Candidatus Saccharibacteria bacterium
CATGGTCGACAAGGTGCAGGCCGGCTCTCCGGTCTGCGGCCCGACATGGCCGTCGTCGTGGCCACCGTCGCAGAACAGAATTCATTGCTCAAGCAGACCACCCAATCGGAAGCATCGTACAAAAAGCTCCTCGCCGACAAAAAAGCCCAGGAAGCGGCATTCCAGCAGGAGATAGACCAATACGAATCCCAGCTCAAGCTTGGCGTCGACCCGAGCAAATTGCCGCATACCGGAACCGGCGTCTTGGCATGGCCGCTCGACAGCATCGTCATCACGTAATATTTCGGCAATACGCCGTTCGCCACCGCCAATCCTCAGATATATAACGGCAAAGGCCATACCGGCGTCGACTTTCGCGCCTCTATCGGCACGCCGGTCAAAGCCGCATTGTCCGGAGTCGTCGTCGGAGTCGAGAACACCGACCGGGTCCGCGGCTGCTATTCATACGGCAAATGGATCATGGTCAAGCACGCTGACGGCATATCGACGCTCTATGCGCACCTCTCGGTGCAATCGGTCGCCGTCGGAGACGCCGTCACGACCGGCGAGATCCTGGGCTATAGCGGCAACACCGGCTACACGACCGGCCCGCACCTCCACTTCGGCGTATATGCGACCGACGGCGTACAGATCAAGCGCTTCGACAATAGCGTCAACTGCAAAGGCGCAGTCATACCGACGGCCGACTATCGAGCATATCTCAACCCGCTCTCGTATCTCTAGCGTTTTGTATGAGAATGAATGCCCGCTCGCATGTGCACAACTCGCATGCAGAGCAGTTTGAAGTGCGATAAAATGTGACCATGATTCCCTACACCTCGACCAACAGGGGACTGATCAAGATGATTCTCATAATAATCGTCGTTTTGCTCGTCCTCGCATATTTCGGGCTCAACATACGCTCGATCGTCGCATCGCCGACGTTCCAGGACAATTGGGCATACATACAGTCAGCGGCATTGTTCGTCTGGAATAATTTTCTCAAAGTCCCGTTCACATATCTCTGGAACCTGATCATCGTGCCGGCGGGGCAACAGGTCTTCAAATAAATTTTTAAGCGGCAGGGAAGACCCTGCCTCTTTTTTCAGCTTATCGTGTCGGGAAAGATATATTGTGCGACATCATTACCTTAGGCGCCCTACTGGGCGACTTAGGTAATGATTAGTACCCTCGTGGTGCGACATGCATCAAATAATTTAAATATCTTCCCCGTTAAGACCGGCGATTGATTATTTTTCTCTGTCATACTACCCTGATATCTGATTAGAAAGAAAATTAAAAATGAGAATGAAACGAAAAGGCGTATTTTTTATGAAGTACGACTCGCAGCAGGCGCTGCGGTCAGTCGAGATCACCTTGCTCCGGATCTCGAGCAGGAACACCGGAAGCATGAGACAGTCGATCGCCTCGATCACCATCAAGGACTTCGTGCCCGACAAGGACGTCGAAACCTTTCGGACCCAGGCCGAGATGAAGCTTCGGCTGATCGCCAGGCTCGCTGCTCACGCTGACCCGCACGCGCTATTCATCGGAAGCGAGATCCGCATACCTGATCCGTCGGATCTGAGCGACGAGGACCTGCAGTTCCAAGCCCAGCATCGGATCTCGTACGTCGTCTCTGAGATGCATGGCGGCGGGCTCGCCGCATTCCGAGCGCTCGTGCATGCCGTCCAGCCGGTGCTCAAATGGTCGATCGTCGACCTCTCGCACCCGCCTCGGCACAAGCCTATCGCTCGCATGCCGCTCGCTATCCTCGCCTGACATCACCCTCCGCATTACTGCGGAGGTTTTTTTAACGAAAAATGCCCGACGCTCGAAAGCGACGGGCATTTTTCGTTCTAGTAATTAATTCGACTTCGCGACCTGATCCGGACCCCAGCATTTCGAGGATGATATCCACGGCTGGGCGCCTTGCTCGCGATAGAGATGCTTTGCATACTCTACGTTGCCTTCCACGGTATAGAGGTCGATGCCGAGCTTCTTCGCCATATCGAGGTGATACTTCTCATTGATCTGCATCACGCCGACATCGGCATTGTTGACTCGTCCGCGGACGATGTTTCCGCTCGCATCGAATTGATGGAAGTTAGACTCGCAACGCGCGATATCCACCAATATGGGCTCGTTGGCGAACTCCTTCTTGAGATACGCCTCCATGGCTTTCGGATCGGTTTTGAATGAGCTCGAATCGGTCGTAGCCGCCTCAGCAGCCGGGATCTGTGCGGAGATCTTCTGAACATTGTTATCCGCTTGTCCCGAACCATACAAGGACGACATCAGGAATACCACGCCAGTTGTAAGTTCAAACATAAATAAAAAACGAGCTTCGCAATCATGGTGATCACTCGCTCATTTGTGGGTATAGTATAGCACCCGCAAGCTCAAAAGTCAATACCCTATCCCCTATTATATGGCTCTACTGAGCCATATTTTATACCTTAAATACCCTTATTTTGAGCCATATTACGGGCTTGGCGTCTTGTTTTCACGATTATAGGGCTTAAAATATAAGAATCATGGCCTGACATATCGAGCTTGACGGTTTTCTCGCATTGACCGCCATTCGGGCGATATATCTTTATTCTATTGCCTTATTTACCCCTTCCCAAAGCGCTTATTTTGCCCTATACGGCCTATTCCCTTGCATATTCGGCTCCTATCATGCTAAACTGCCCCAACGCAGAGTTATAACCTAATATCAATCCATGGCACATAAGAAAGCGGCAGGAACAACCAAAAACGGTCGAGATTCCAATCCTCAGCATTTGGGGGTCAAGGTCAATCACGGCCAAGCCATCACCACCGGCCAGATCATCGTTCGCCAGAGGGGCACGGACGTGCTCCCGGGCAGGAACGTCGGCATCGGCAAGGATGATACCCTCTTCGCCTTGAAGAACGGCGTGGTCTCCTTCGGCACCACCCGCAAGACGAGCTTCAATAACGACATCGTCAGAAAGAAGATCGTCAGCATCAAATAAATATCAAAATAAAGCCGCCCATCGACTTCGCTCAGGGCGGCTTTATTATTTTTGAGATTAGATGTCAGATATTAGAGAGATCTCTCGACGACGACCTTGAATGTCGCCGACTTCCCTCCTCCGTTGGCCTTGATCGGATATTCGCCGACTTCCTTGAGCGGGTGCTCGAGGTCGATGAACGATGGGCTGACCTGGAGCTCGGTCTGCTTCAAGAGCTCGGCGACGATCTCGTCCTTGTGTATGCCAGCGAAGAGGTGGCCCTTGTCATTGGCTTTGCCAGAGATAGTGATCGAGACGCCTTCGAGGTCTTTGATGTTCTTGACGAGCAAGTCTTCGTGGATCTTTTGCTCGGCCTGCATGCGCTTCTTCTCGACTTCGATCCGCTTGACCGCGTCTGCAGTCGCAGCGATGGCATGCCCCTGCGGTATGAGGAGATTCAAACCATGCCCGCTCGACACGTCTTTGATGTCGAATTTCTTTCCGAGCTTG
>CAZSAV010000075.1:0-4231 GCA_964604805.1 uncultured Candidatus Saccharibacteria bacterium
TATCTTCATCAACGATACCGATCAAGACACGAGCCTCGCCGTATGGCTCATCGTCAACCACAAGCTGTTCGAAGGCACCGGGAGCGTCCCATCTATCAGCCGCCTGCTCACCCTCACCGATCGGTTGGACATAAGCGGCGGGGCATTCCCGATGAATCTGGACGAGAAGATCGTGCGCCAGCATAACTGGGTATTCCGGCCGTACACCGACCTCAGAAAATCAGGCGCCTTGGCCCAAGCCAATGAAGCAGTGATGTACGATAATCTGGATGCAGTGATGAGCCGACTCACCAAATTATTGATGGGCCAGGCCGAAGAAGTCGAGCTCGATACGCGCCACGAGATCCTGTACTACTGCCCGAGCTTCACGATCGTCGATGAGATCGGCGGCAATGAAGCGCGGTACTACCTGTACAGCAAAGGCATGAATGCCTTCATCAGCATCGTGGCTCGCCGCACCGACGGCCGCATGGTGGTCTCGGTCGGCCGCCGGTCGCGCTTCATTCCCTTCCCGGTAAAAGAGCTCTATAGCGACTTCAATGCCGCAGAGGGGCTCGCGCAAGATGGCACGGGCTGGTTCGGCTCAGACATCATCGGCGGGTCTCCGCGGGCGACTGGGACCAGCCTCGCTTGGGAAGCGCTTCGCGATATCACGCTGGCGCGCCTGTCGCGCGTGAAAAAATAATAGCCAAGGAGCCCTCACCGGCTCCTTTTTTCTTGCAAAAAATCTGCCGCTGGCGTATCTTCATTCCAGAAAGGCCTCTACTATGACATGCATAACGATCTTGATCTGGTTCGGCGTCCTCATCTTCTTTTCTGGCGCCATATTCCTCGGCTTCTTATTCAACAACTGCACCAAGATGCATTCGTATAACGTCGAACGGATGTCGTGGGCCGGCGTCGGCATGGTCCTCATCGGCATCGGCTGGACGATGCTGTTCGTGCTCATACGGATGATATTCTCTATCTCTGGTTGATGCATAGCAAAACCACCCTGCGGGTGGTTTTTTCTTTGGTACGCCAAAGCTCGAGCATGCGAGAGCGTAGGAGACTTTAACGCGTTGAAGCTGCTAGTTCCAATTCAGATACGTGACGGTGAGCTGGAGTATGGTCGCGAACGATACCCAGAGGAGATACGGCGTCTGCCAATATGCCAATCTTTTTGAATAGGGGCGAACCGCCTTGATCGCCCATATGAGCGTGCCGAGGACGAGCAAAATATCTGCTGCTGCCAAAATATTATTCTGTAAACCGAACTGGATGGGCGTAAAGAGCAAATTGAATATGATATTGAGAGCGAACGGCAAAGCGACGAGAGCGGGTATCTTTTTCTTTGCAGCCAGATAGAAAACCGTCAGGAATGTGATCGCGATGATGATGTACAAGATGGTCCAGACGGGGCCGAATACCCACGGCGGAGGTGCGAATGAGGGCTTTATGAGCTCGGAATAGTACGAGTACGTCGGATTCATGTATGTATATTAGGATTAAGGGTCATTGCAAAACCCGCGTTGCGATGTATTATACCACGAGAATTCAACAACCAACAGAAAGGCTGTATGATCGTTACATTGTTCATAGCGACCGATTCCCCATTCATGAGCGGCGCGAGCCGCGACCAAGACCGGATGTGCCTGGCTGTCAGGCGCCTTCCCTGGATCGATGCCAAAACCGGCCTGCGCGGCCTCTCGATCGCCTGCCCGCAGCCGACGCTCGAAGCCAAAGACTTCACCCATCGCGTCATCCATCTCGGCGACGCCGAGCGCGTCGAATACGCCAAGAGACTGATCGTCTCGCAGGCATTCGCCGACTTGGGGCCGAAAGCTGCGAAACGCATCCGCAAAGCGCTTTCGCAAGCTTCAGAAAAAGCATACCTGCTGATCGACGACAAAGACGAGCGCATCGAGACCTACCATTTCGGCGTCTCGATTCCCGACATATTCGACGTCGCTCGGATGCCGGCCTCATATGGCACGCTCGACGTCATGATGCGCGAGAATATCGACGCGCAAGAAAAGAGACGCAAGATCGAAGAACGTGCGATTCGCAAACAGGTCCTCGCCCCTATCATCGTTCAAGTCCGCCAATTCCAAGCTTTGTTAAAAAAGGCCGAGGAGACCAAAGAGGATGAGGGGTACATGACGATCAACGGCGACCTCGACCACGACGACATTCCCATCGCAAAGAGTATCCTCGCTCATTTTGAGAAACAGGAGGCGATCCGTCGCGGGAAGATCAAAGATATTCCCTACGCGAGCTCAGCGTCGGCTTCTGGCGCAAAAGCTATGCCATATGAGCCGCGCGTGGTTGAGCGCGCGACAGCATGAATCGAGCCCCGTCTATGGAGACGGGGCTTTTTTATATGAGAATAGAAACTATTTTAGCTCGCCTTCATTTGGTCACCTTTGGCAGGGACTTCCGGAAGCAGATCGAGGCATACCGAATTGAGACAATATCTCATTCCCGTCTTGGTCGGGCCATCATTGAAGAGATGCCCGAGATGCGAGCCGCAGGTAGTGCAAACGACTTCAGTGCGGCCTGAGCCATCGGCGTCTTCTTGTAGCTTGACCGCGCCAGGCAGGGCTTCGTCAAAGCTCGGCCATCCGGTGCCCGAATCGAATTTGGCTTTGGAAGAAAAGAGCGGCGTATCGCATACCACGCAGGCATAGGTGCCGTCGGCTTTCTCATGGACATATTTGCCTGAAAACGGCATCTCTGTGCCTTTTTCGCGGAGCACATGATATTGCTCAGGGGTCAATTTCTTTTTGAGCTCGTCTTCATTCATATGGATATGTACGAGAGTATAGCACGCAAAGGTTCAACATCGATAAAAAAGACCCCCTGGTTCACAGGGGGTCGCCCGAAGTCCGACCTAGGTCGGACCTCCGGCGCAAGCGAATCACTTCAATCTATCAAAAGCCCGTTGGATCCGCTCTCGCGGCACAGATTTCGACAGATGATGGTCTTTGGCAGACCAGGCCGGCGTCGACACCACATGGACGAGGGCCGGTTTTCCGGCCGCCTCTGCCCAATGATGGGTTCCTGGATAGATCACATGCGGCTGGCGTTTGAACAATCCTTCGCGCGAACTCATACGGAGCGGCGTGAGGCCATGCGAAGTCCCGTCAAAGAAATTGAGGGAGCCTTCGATGATCGTATACGTCTCCCACGTGTGATCATGCCAATGCGGCAATGAAAGCCCGATGAGCGCGAGCGCGTGCCCGAAGCGGCCCAGAGGATCGCGGAAGAGTTCGAATACGACTTCTGTCCGATTTTCATCTCCGTGCTTAAGAAACGGGATTGCTTGCGGATACCGTTTGGTGATAGCCGCGATCATAGAGTCCGGTATGAGATATTTTGTTATGTCCTTCTTTTGCTTGGGAATGTGTATGTTATACCCTCTTCCGCTATTCTTATTCATGCAATTTTCCTTTCTTGTACTGATGTTCACTACCGGGAACATATCACCAACAAGGAGGTTGCGCAAATATCTGCGAAAAGGTCCGACCTAGGTCGGACCTCCGATCATTCGGCCTTCAACAGCTCTGCGAATTTCTTCTCCAATTTCTCGAGCTTCGGCGCTATGACGATCTGGCAATACGGCGCGTCTTTGTGCGTCTCATAGTAGTCATGATGATAGTTCTCTGCCTCGTAGAACGTGCCGAGCGGCTTTACGATCGTCACTACCGGCTTCGGATACGCTTTCTTTTCGTCTAATTCTCCGATGAGGGACTCGGCTTTTGCCTTTTGTTCGTCGCTCGCATAGAAGATAGCAGAGCTATACTGCGTGCCGAAATCAGCGCCCTGCTGGTTGGGCGTCGTAGGATCATGCGTATTGAAAAATACCGCCAAAAGGTCGTCATATGAAATGACGCCGGGATCGAACTGTATCTTGATGGATTCTATATGCCCCGTATTGCCGGCGCTCACTGATTCATATGTAGGATCAGGCGTCGTCCCGCCGGTATAGCCGGGCATGACAGATGCGACCCCTTTCAAGGACTTGAATATCGCTTCTGTGCACCAGAAGCAGCCCCCGCCGAACACTGCAGTCTGTAGAGATGCGCCTTTCATGGATGCATTATTTTTTAGTCTTCCACGCGTACTTCTTGGCGAGACGCTTCTTGGTCTTGCGCGAACGCGTGGTGCGATTCTTTTCGATGCCTGTTGCTCGTTTTGCCATGGCGTGAGTATAGCACAGTTTATCCGAAGGTGAACGTGTATGCCTTTA
>CAZSAV010000076.1:0-4063 GCA_964604805.1 uncultured Candidatus Saccharibacteria bacterium
TGCGGAGCGATGTTGGTCGCCATGCCGACGGCGATGCCGAGCGTGCCATTGAGGAGCAGGCTCGGAACGGCGGTCGGGAGGACGATCGGTTCGGTGCGGGTAGCGTCATAGTTTGGCCGAAAATCGACGGTGTTCTTGTCGATATCGCGCAGGAGCTCGGCAGAGAGGCGCGACATCTTGGCTTCGGTGTAGCGCATGGCTGCGGCGGGGTCGCCGTCGATGTTGCCGAAGTTTCCCTGTCCCTGGACGAGCGGATAGCGCATGGAGAAATCCTGGGCCATCTTGACCATGGACTCGTACACGGCCACGTCACCGTGCGGGTGATAGTTACCGAGCACGTCGCCGACCACCACGGCAGATTTGCGGAACTTGGCAGAGAACGTCAGGCCTTTTTCATGCATGGCGAAGAGGATCCTGCGATGCACGGGCTTCAGTCCGTCGCGCACATCGGGGAGAGCGCGAGCGGTGATGACCGACATGGCATAGTCGAGATACGACTCGCGCATCTCGGTGACGATCGGGCGCGCGACCACGCCGGCTCCCGCGGGGCGCGGAGCCTGCTCTTCCGGAGTTGTTTCAGCTGGTTTGCGTGCCATTGATGGTGGTATTCAGCCTTGAAAGAAAAGGTCCGAAGATTCAGAGAATAAATCCTTGAATTCTCAAACCCGTCCTCATGAGAATACCCATACAGTATAGCAAAAATGCGACGCCATGTCACCTATCGATTATTTGACATTTCACGCTTCATGTGCCAATTTATTCATAGAATCAGATACTTCATATGAACGCACTTCCTAGCAGCAATTGGGACCATCACGACCGCCTGGACCTCATCGCGAAGATCGTCCGGCGCCTGCAATCAGCCCGACCCGGACGCCAATCGCTCAGCAGAAATGCAGAGCTCGACCGCATCCAGATGCTCGCCACCGAATCGGTGGAGACGCTGGAATCTGAGCGCTCATACCTCCTCAACGCGTCAGACACGCGCAAGAGCGCCAAGGCCGAACGGAAAGCGCTGCAAGCCTCGCTCGCATGACGAATGCCCGCCCCTCGATGTAAGGGCGGGCTTTTTTATCTCTCATTGAGAAAAAATTAACAGAGATTTGATGCGACTGTACTAAACTAAGGTGACACCTCGACATGTCGAGGTGTCACCTATAAATGATCTATCACGTATATAACCGCGGCGCGCACAAAGCCCCGATCTTTCATGAACCTCACGATTATCAGAGGTTCTTATACCTGTTATATATTGGAAACAACATTGAGCCGCTCAAATTTCGTGATTTTCCTGAATCAAAAATATTCACAATCGAACGAAAAAACGACTTTCATCGACATACTCGCGTATTGTCTCATGCCAAACCACTTTCATATCGTAATCAAAGAAGACAGGGAGAATGCAGCGACAGAATTTATGAGAAAAATCTGCACTAGCTATTCGATGTATTACAACCTGAAATACAAGCATTCAGGGACTATCTTCCAAGGCGGACTTAAAAAGAAATTCGTAGAAGATGAAAGATACCTCGCTACGCTCATAAATTATATCCATTTGAATCCCTATGGAATTGAGAATCCGAATGCTACAAAAGAAATGAAATACGAAAATATGGCTGATGCAATGCAAAGCTCCGCAAAGTACGAATATTCAAGTTATAAAGACTATCTGGGAGAATCGCGGCCACAAGGTGCGATACTGAGGTGTCACCTCGACATGTCGAGGTGACACCTTGGTCATTTATTTCCCGGAGCGACCTGGATATTGGTATAGGTGACGCGGCGAGGGCCGAAGAGGATGTCCTTGATATCAGCGAAGAACGAGCCGACGCTCGCCGTCATAGACTGAGCCGGGCTTTGTGCTTTGTCGACGACCGATGCGACGGCGCTCTTCGACGTATCGCCGATCGCCGTGAAAGACGCCGCCCAGAAAGCGAAGATGACTGCGGTGATGCCGAGCGACGTCCAGAACGCATATCTGCGCCTGATATGCTCCGGCTTCGATCGCAGGTTATCGAGATGCGCGTTGATGTCCATTGCTAGAAGTATACTACTCCTTTTCCAAGACTACCACCTCAGCGTCTTTGCCTTCGAGGTCCTTTTTCTTGAGCGTGAGCTTGGTCTCTGGCTTGGGATTCTCCCCTGCTTCTTTGAGAAATGCCTTGAGAGCGTCTTTGGCGCCGATATCGCCGTAATGCATGGGGATGATGAGCTTTGGGCCGATCGATACAGCGAGCTTGTACGCCTTGGCGGGATCGAGCACGCCTGCGCCGCCGATCGGCACGAAGAGGATGTCCACGCCGTCTATGGCTTCGTCAGCCTCTTTTGGCAGCTCTGGCGTATCGATAGCGCCCAAGAAGCAGATATTCATGCCTTCGAGCGTCACCGTATATATAGTATTGATCCTCTTTTCGCCGTCATAGTCAGAATCGGACTGGAAGCCCTTGATGAATATGCCTTTGACCTCATATTCGCCCGGGCCAGATATGACGAAAGGCTTCTTGTCGCCGAAGGTCACCTGGTCTACGCCGTTGAAGTCAGGGTGGTTGAGGCTCGAGAGCACTATGTCTGCGCCGAACTTCGACGTCTTCAATGACGAGTCTTTGGACACCGGATTGAAAGCCAGTATCGTGTCGCCGAACTGGGCTTTGATGAATTCTCCTCCGAGATACGTGATGATCATGGAGATATACTACCAAATTCTGGCTTTTGTTTCTCATTGACTTTCTATAAATTGAGGGCTATAATTGTATGAGAACATTCGGGGATGTATCATTCCCGCCAACAAACAACTAAAAACTGAATATGAACGTTAAAAAGGTACTTATCGTTGACGACGACGCGTCGGTGCTCACCGCAGTGAGATTGCTCCTCGAAACCATCATGGAAGACGCGAAGTTCAAAAATGGCGAGTACGTCATCCACACGGCCTCGAACATGGTCGACGCGGTCGACCTGATCGAGCTCCATGAATTCGACGTCGTCTTGAGCGACTTCCGGGTGCCCAATCCAGGACGCAGCGTCTTCGACAGCGTCCACCGCGAGGGCAAGACGATCGCGACCGAAGCGCGACGGAAATCCGACGCCGCCGCCATCGATACGCTCGTCATCGTCATGTCGGGGGACCTGACCACTACCGACCGCGCCGATACCCCCGCCCACAGCTTCCTGGTGAAGCCGTTCGACACGAACGAGCTCAGAGCGCTCATCGTGCCGCATCTCACCAAGGTGCCCGCGGCGCACTGATCCTACTACCCTCTCCGGAACCTGTTCCGGAGAGGTTTTTTGTAGACAAAATCGCCTATAAATGCTATATTCCCCGAGCTAGCTCATTAGCAATCTCGCGTCATCCCGCACTACTTCGCTCTCACTTCATTCGAGCTTCGCAGTGCAGGCACTTCACCGTGCCTGCATGCGGGGGGATGAAGACGCAGAGGATGATTATTATTTTAAAAAGCGGAGCGCGACATACACATGTTCAAGAAATTAAAGGATACCCTCTCGGGCGCGACCGCGACTGCAGCCGCCCCGGAAACGACAGAGACAGCCGTAGCGGCCCCTGCAAAGAAGACAACAGCCAAGACCGCAGCATCGACCGATGCCGCGGGCATTTCTGCTGAGCCTCGCAAGAGCTCGGAGCCCAAGAGCACCGACGAGATGGAGCTCACCGACGAGCAAAAGGCCACCGTCATGGGCAAATTGATCGCCACGATGAAGAATCCTCCGGTCATCGGAGACCTCGTCGAAGGCCCGGTCATCGCCATCGAGAAATCGTCGGTCTTCGTCGACCTCGCTCCGTTCGGCACCGGCATCATCTACGGCCGCGAATTCATCATCGCCCGCGACGTCATCAAGAAGATCAACATCGGCGACGTCATCGCCGCCAAGATCGTCGACAACGCGCACAAGGAAGGCTATTACGAGCTCTCCCTCAAGGAAGCCCGCCAGGCCCTCATCTGGAACGAGGCAGAGATCGCCATCAAAGAAAAGAAGGCGCTCGAGCTCCTCGTCAAGGAAGCCAACAAGGGTGGCCTCATGATCGAATGGCAAGGCATCGTCGGCT
>CAZSAV010000077.1:0-4037 GCA_964604805.1 uncultured Candidatus Saccharibacteria bacterium
GGGCCGGAGATATAGAATACGCGCTCGGCATAGTCGGGGATCTCCTCTTTGATCATAGCTTCGCTCACGAAGCCGGTGCGGCCTTTCCAGTCTGCGGGGATGGCGTCCATATCGGTCAGGGTGTCTATCCATTTCATGTTCAGGCTGTATACCGCGGCGTCGAAGACGTTCTTGTAGGCGATCTCATTTGCGCGGTTATTGGAATAGAGGAGGACCACGTCTCGCTTCTCGCCCGTATCGAGCATATATTTGACCATGCTGCGATATGGCGTGATGCCGATGCCGCCGGCGATGAAGACCAGCTTCTTTTTGGGATCGTTCGGGAGCATGAATTCTCCCGAGAGCTGTCCAGCCATGATGGTGTCTCCGGGCTGGAGCGATGTGAGCGACGATTTGAAGCTGCTCGATCTCTCGAAGAGCTTCACGCCGACATGGACGCGCTTTTCGGTCGGCGACGAAGCGACGGTGAAATAGCGGCGATTGCCTCGCGAATCAGGCTTCTCGTGCCCGAGCGTCCATTCCAGGTATTGGCCCGGACGGAAGCGCAGAGGCTTGTCGCTCGAGAACACGAAGTCTTTGGTATTGCGGGCGATCCAGTGCGCGCTTTCGAGCGTGAGCATGTATTTTTCTTTGGGGCTCGCTATCCATGAGAATATATTGCCGACGACGAGAGCGAGCTCTGGCGTCGAGTATATCGCGCCGATATGGATGGCCGGAGCGAAGAGGATGCCGGTCAAGGCTCCGTATATGATGCGCATCCTGCGCGACGGAGGCGTCGTCAGAGGCTCGGTCAGCATGACGAGGGCGAAGAATGCGATGGGGGAATCGACGAAGACTTTATTCAATATGCCGGCTACGTCTCCGGGCGTATTCGAGGTGATATAGATCGTCGCGAGCGAGGCGACGAAGAAAGCTATGACGAGGTCGAACCTGCGTATCTTCCTGGTGATGAGGAGGCCGCCGATAGCGACGAAGGGCAGCATCCAGAGCGTGCCGACCCACCATGTGGCCGATTGGCCGATAGCGAAAGCAGTGATGACGACCGCTGCGGCCGCGGGATTGAAGATATGCTTTTTATTGATGGCCAATATGTATTTGACCGCCATCGACAGGATGGCCGCCCAGACGAGGAACGGCGCGATGGACAGGTATTGGCCGGCATTTGGCGGGGATATGATGAGCGCCAAGATGAATGCGGTGATGTAGAAGGATTCGACGTTGGCATGAGTTTTCCATACGCGCGCGAAGAGCTCATTGGTGATCCATGAGACGATGAGGAGGATCGCTAGCGAATAGGCTATGGCAAGCGGTCCGTAGGGGACGAGCCCCAGGAGCCCGAGGACCATGGCGACTGCGACGAGGCCGCTGAGGACGTAGAGCACCAGTCGGTACATCGTTATTCTATTGAGGATATTATCTATGTATCTCATGCGTGTATGCGTCGAATCCGCTCGTCATAGTGGCCGTACCTGTAGAGTCTATCAGATATCCTTCGAAGCCCGGGAGCGATTCGATGAAATGGATGCCGGCGCGCCCCATGGCGAATGCTGCAGTGGCGAATCGGTCGGCTTCGTATGCGTTCGGGCCGATGACGCTGAGGCTCGTTATGTCCGGTATCGTCTCTTTCTTCTTGTGCGGGTCGTAAATGTGGTTGCCGCGGATATAGTTTCCGGAAGTGGCGATCCCTGCGCCGGAGAGATACACCGTTTTGACGATCTGTTCTTGGTTGAAAGGATTGCGTATGCCGATGCTCCACATGCCTCCCTCGTCGTTCGTGCCGCTAACTTCGATGTCGCCTCCGGCTTCGACATAATAATCTCTGAATCCGCAGTCTCGTACGATCTCGGCGGCTTTGGTGATGGCCCATCCTTTGACGATGCCTGACGGGTCGTATATGCCGTCGCGGTTCATGATATCGAAATAGCCGTTCGTCTCGGACTTCGTCTTGTCTGCCAAGTCGAATATCTCTTTCATGTCGTCGCTCGCGTCTTCGAGCTCGAGCTCGCCGCGATTGATGCGCATGATCTCGCTCTCGTCTTTGTACGTGCTGAAGGTCAAGTCGACATAGGCGATATAGTCGAATCCGGCATCGATGGCGTCGGCTGCGGCCTGGTCGTCGCGACCGGCGATCTCGAACGTGACCGGCATGCCCATCATGATGCGCGTCTCTTTCATATGATTATTTGGAGGCTGAAGCGAGCGCCGATGCGAGCGACTTTTGGAACGCTTCGCTCGTCTGTGTCGCTCCGGATATGATGTCGACCTTGGCGCTCTGAGCGGCGATAGCCTCGCTCCTGAGTCTCGGCATCGATTGGTTGCTGATGCGTAGGGAAGTGCCGCGATCATTCGGATATTGGAGGAATTGGACGTCGGAGAGCGCTCCTCCAGACACTACGGCTCGCACTTGGACCGTGCCGAAATAGGCGTCGGTGGCAGGTCCGATATATGTGCCGTCCCTATATGCGCCAGAGACGTTCGCGGGCGGCTTTGAAGCAATTGGAACAGGCGTAGGCATCGTCGCCACTGCGTCATCGTCATCATCGCCCGAGTCTATAGGCGTTTTAGTTGGGGAAGGCACGAACGTCACCGTCGTCGACGGGGGCGTCGTAGCGACGATCGATGCGCCCGTGCCAGAGCGCGTCGATGCCATCAGGGCATAGAACGTGAATGCCACGATCACGAAGAACGAGAGCAGGAGTTTTTTCATATATTTGACAGTATACTATCAAAAATAGCACGCTGTGTCTCGTAAGATACGAGCCGAGCGCGCCGGTCGGTGCGTCAGAGGGCAACAAAAATGCCTCCAGAGGAGGCATGCTCAGTGCGCGAGCAATTGGGTCAGATTTCCTTTATGTGTCCCGAAGAGGGCGATGAGGGAGAGCGTCGATCCGACTATCGACAGGTTCATGGCTATGAGCAGGAGATACATGCTGAGGAATGAAAAGCCGACATGGCATTGTTCGACGGCTTCGTGATAGGAAAGGCCCTGTCGAAGGGCTTGTTTTCGTCCGGAATTGACCCGGATGCTGATGTATATGAGCCGTGCGAGGCAGCCGAAGAAGGTTGCGGCGCATGCGGCTAAGGCGAGCATTGGTGCGATCATCTATACAAATTGTAGCACATTTATGTGCGTATCGTCAATTACATGTTTGCAATAAAAAATCACCCTCGCTCCGTCGAGCTTTGGTGATTTCATTTATGACCCATGCACAACAGAATATATATCCTCGATGGCTTTGACGGCGTCGCCAGCGGCGATATTGTTCTGGTGATAGAGGCCGTCGGTGCAGTCGCCAGCGGCCCAGATGCCCGAGACATTTGTGCGCTGATTCCTCGGATCGACCGGGATGCGATTGAACTGGTCGAGCGATATGATCCCTTTGGCAAAATCGGTATTGGGAAGCGAGCCGATCTCAACGAATATGCCGGTCACAGGGAGCTCGACGTCAGTCTTCGAAGCGGCATCGGTGTAGACGAATGAGGTCACGAATCTATCGCCTTTGACCTCTTTCGGCACGGCGTTCTTGATGACCTTCATCTTGGGATTCTTGAGGACCTTCTCGATGGTCTCGGGGTCGGCCTTGAATTCTGTCCCGCGTATGAGCAAGGTCACGCTCGAGCAATAGGCGAGGAGCTGTGCCGCGCTCTCGAAGCCGGCATTGCCGCCTCCGATCACAGCGACGTCTTGGCCGGAATAGAGCGGCCCATCGCAGGTGGCGCAATAGGTCAGGCCTTTGTTGTCATATGTTTCTGCGCCGGGGACTTCGAGCTTGCGCCTGCGGCTGCCTGACGATATGAGGACGGTTTTGGCTGTATACGAGGCTTTGTCTGTCGTCACCGTGAATCTCGGTGCGCCATCTGACGACGCCTTGGCGAGGCCTTTCACGTATTCTCCTACTTTGATGTCGATGACGTCGCTCGCATATGCGCGGACATGGGCTTCGAGATTCTTGGCAAAATCTGCTCCTGAGATGGCCACGGTACCGATCCAGTTCTCGATCTTCTCTGATACGGTGCTTTGCGAGAGCCAGTCTTTG
>CAZSAV010000078.1:0-4031 GCA_964604805.1 uncultured Candidatus Saccharibacteria bacterium
TTTGGCTACAGCTGACGTGATGAGGAGGTAGTCCTTTATTTCCAGGAGGGAATAGTAGCGCTTCAAGGTGATGACCGTAGGATCCGTACCTTTGCCGATGGATTCCATATACGAGAGCCTGTCTGAGAGCGTTCCGAGCTCTTCTCCGATAGACGAGCCGAACAGGTCGTCGCATGCGGCGTCTTTGAGCAGGTTGAATTGCGTCTCTGATGAGAGGATATTTATCGAAATAGAGTCTTGGATGGTTCGGAGCTCGTCGAAACGGCGGTTATTGAACCATGAGGAGACGAGGAGGGCCGTGACGAAAATGAGGGCTGTTATGAAGAATGCCAGAAGGTATTTTTTCCAGTCTTGCGCCATAGAGCCGTTATCCTACCTCCATACCGCCTGTTTGTGAAGGGCCACATTGGCGAGCGAGCGGAGGATCCAGAACGGGGCGATGAGCGAATAGAGCGCCCCGTAGCATGCGAGGTCGGCCAGCTTCGGCTTGGTGCCGCGAGAGAGCCTTGTGCCGAGGAATATCATGCCGAGGATGACGGCGATCGCGACATAGCCCAAGAGCACGATCGGGGTCGAACGCGTATAGAACCAGCTGAATGAAGGCCAGGTGAATTCGAAGGCTTTGAGGCCGAGGGCATTCACATGCACGTACCAGGCATGCGCCATGACGGCGAGGTCATATATGACGAGAGCGACGATGAGCGAGACCGATACCGCTGAGACGAGCATCATAGGGAGGACGAAGCCGCCGACGTGCCCATACTTCTGATTGAGCAGCATATAGCGATAGTCGCGGACATTGTTGAGGAACCCGCTCGTCCAGCGCACCCTCTGGCGATAGAGCTTCTTGACCGTCGGAGGCGAGGAGGTATAGACGATGGCGTCGTGTGCGCTCGCTATCTTCATGCCATGGGACTGCATGCGCAGAGCCATCTCCATGTCTTCGGTGTTATGAGCTTTGCGGTAATAGCCGATGCGATCGAATATGCTCTTTCTGAATATAGAAAAAGGACCAGGAGTGACGTAGAGGGCGTTCAATTCGGCGAGGACGCTGCGCAAGAATACGCCAAGGACATATTCGACCTTCTGAAGGCGCTGGATCACCGTGCGGGACTTGTGCACATGGAGGGCTGGCACGACGGCCATGACGCCCGCATCGTCGAAGCGCCTGACGATCCTCAACAGAGCGTCCTTTTCTGCATAGGAGTCTGCGTCGAGACAGCCGACGAATTCCGTCGTCGCCATCTTGATGCCGAGATTGAGCGCGGTATGCTTGCCGCCGTTCTCTTTCGAGACGATCGATATCTGCGGATTGCCGCGGTATGCCTCGAGGGCGAGAGCTGTGCCGTCGGTCGATCCGTCATTCACGGCCAAGATAGCCAGTTTGTCCTTGGGGTAATCTACATCGAGGAGAGAATCGATCGTCTTTGCCACCGTCTTTTCTTCATTGAAGCAGGGAACGATGATCGTCACGCCAGGAAGCGTAGCCGGGTCTAGGGCGTCCGAGAGGGCCGGCCTGCGGAGGCTCTGTTTGCGCTCGAAATAGGTGATGAGCATGAACACTTCGAAATAGAGCGACAAGAAAAGCACGAAGAGAGTGAGGATATCCCGGGCTATTTGCATAGGCGCATTATGGCAGATTTAGCCGTATTTTGCTACAGTAGAGCGATGGAAACACAGGAGCTCGGCCATTTGCATCCCATCACCCAGATCGTGCGCGTGATATACCCGGTATTCCAGGAGCTCGGCTTCGAGATCGCCGACGGGCCGGAATTGGAGGACGAATTCCACAATTTCGACGCTTTGAACGTTCCCAAAGACCATCCAGCGAGGGATATGCAGGATACTTTTTGGGTCAAAGACCCAAAAAGCGAAATCCGAAGCACGAAATCCGAAGCACGAGATAAATCAGAAATTCAAAATTCTAATAGCACAAAGCGCATGGTTCTGCGCACGCATACCTCATCGGTCCAAGTCCGATTCATGGAAAATAACAAGCCGCCGATACGCATCGTCGTGCCGGGGAAAGTCTATCGCAACGAAGCTACCGATGCGGTGCACGAAGCGCAGTTCTATCAGATGGAAGCGCTCTATGTCGACAAGAACGTCACGCTCGCTCATCTGAAAGGCGTCCTCGAAGCGATGTTCAAGCGCGTCTTCGGCGACGACGTCGAGATACGCTTCCGCCCGAGCTTCTTTCCGTTCACCGAGCCTTCCGTCGAAGTCGATATGCGCTGGAAAGGCAAATGGCTGGAGATGGGCGGTGCCGGTCTCGTCCATCCGAATGTCTTTCGCTCCGTCGGCATCGATCCGGACGAATGGAAAGGGTTCGCATTCGGCTTCGGCCTCGATCGAATCGCCATGCTCAAGTTCGGCATCGACGACGTCAGGTTCTTGTATACGGGTGATCTGAGGCTCATAAACCAATTCTGATATGTCCATCAAACCAGGCATCTATAAGCATTCAAAGACGGGCAGGCATTACAAAGTGCATTTCACTGCGCGCCATTCGGAGTCGCCGGACGACGAGTTCGTGGCCTATGAAGCTCTGTATGACAATGTGACCGCGAAATATTGGATCCGCCCCGCAAAGATGTTCGAAGAGATCATCGAGCTCGATGGCGCGAAAGTGCCGAGGTTCGTATTCGTAAAAGAGAATTAATATGAAAGTCACACGCAATTGGCTCCAATCATATTTCGAAAAGCCCATTCCCGATGCCGACGCGCTCGCGGAGCTCTTTACCTTCCACGCATTCGAAGTCGAAGGCGTCGAGAAGTATGCCCAGGATGGCGCCGATGACGACGTACTCGATCTCAAAGTGCTCCCGGATCGCGCGCATTATGCTCTGTGCCATAGAGGCATCGCCACCGAGGTCTCCGTCATGACGGGCCAGCCTTTCAAGGCCGATCGAACGCCAGCAGGTCCGGCTGATTCGCTGACGACACAGCCCGACGTGCGCATCGAAGCCCCCGAGTTCTGCCGCCGCTATATGGCCCGCTATGGCGAGATCGGTTCGGTGGCGGGCTCGAATCCGCATGCATGCGAGATGCTCCAAGCCATCGGCCAGCGCGCCATCAACGCCGTGGTCGACTCGACCAATATCGTCATGTTCGATATCGGCCAGCCTTTGCATATATTCGATGCCGACCAAGTCAAAGGGACCATCGTCGTCCGCGCCGCCAAGCCGGGCGAGAAGATCAGTCTGCTCGATTCGTCTCTCGGCGCCGGTAGAGACGTCGAGCTCGTGCCGACCGACCATGTCATCGCCGATGATATCGGTCCGCTCGCTATCGCCGGCGTCAAAGGCGGCAAACGCGCCGGCGTCACTGATTCGACCAGACGCATCATCATCGAGTCTGCTAATTTCGAGCCTGCCGCCGTGCGCCGCACCGCCACTCGCCTCGACCTGCGGAGCGAATCGTCGCGACGCTATGAGAATGAGATCACGCCGGAGCTCACCGCTCCCGCCATGCGCGACGTCTGTTCGCTCGTCCTTTACAATATGCGGGATGCCAAATTCGGTCCGATCGTCGATGTATATCCAAAGAAAGCCGTTCAGACGGTCGTTACAGTGGATCCTTCGTATATCGAAGAGCGCCTCGGTACTTCCATCCCTCTCGATAAAGCGCTCGGCATCTTGCAGAGCTTCGGCCTCGAAGCCAAGAGCGACAGCGAATGGGTCCTGACGATCCCGTTCGAGCGCCTCGATCTCACCATTCCCGATGACATCGTCGAGGAAGTCGGGCGCATCTACGGCTATGAGCATGTGAAGGAGATATTGCCGCCAAAGCCCACGAGCCCTCTGCGGGTGCTTCCTTCATATTATATTTCTGAAAAGATAAAGAATATCCTGGTTAAGAACGGATTTTCGGAGGTCAGTCTGTACTCTCTCGTCGCAAAAGGGGAGATCGAAGCGGCTAAACCGTTGGCGCGCGACAAGGCATTTGCGCGCATGAATCTCGCGGACAATATGCTCGCATGCGTCGCGAAGAATGCGCTGAATGCGGATCTGATCGTGCTCGATGCGATA
>CAZSAV010000079.1:0-2902 GCA_964604805.1 uncultured Candidatus Saccharibacteria bacterium
ATATACTATCGGTATGGATATATTCAAAACCGTATCGGATCTCAATCTGCCTCGCGGCGAATATGCAGTCGTGGGGAGCGGCATATTGGCGGCGAAAGGCATCCGCCGCGCGGAGGACATCGACCTCGTCATGACCCTCGGCCTCATGAAGAGGTTGCTCGAGCAAGGCTGGAAGAAAAATGATACATCCTTCACGATCACGGGAAGGGAATTTATGAGCATCACGAACGGGTCTGTCGAAGCTTTCTCTGATATGAAGCGAGGAACGTATACGACCGAGACGGCGGACATCATCAGATCCGCGGAAGTGATCAAGGGCGTGCCATTCATGAACTTCGATGAGACCAAGGCATTCAAAGCCGCTCTCGGCAGGCCGAAAGACACTGCAGACATCCAGCTCATTGACGAATACCTCAAAAAAGTGGTATAAATCGGCAATGGTCACCTTTCATATCATCTCCCTCTTTCCCGAGTCATTCGAGTCGTATCTCGGCGCATCGATCGTGAAGCGCGCTCAGGAGAAAGGCCTCATCAAAATCGCGCATTACAACCCGCGAGACTTTACGGTCCCTTCAAAGAAAGGCGCGAAGCAGACATATGCCGATAGGCGCGTCGACAATCGCCCGTATGGCGGAGGCCCGGGCATGGTCATCGAAGCGCTTCCCGTCATCAAAGCCATCGACAAAGCGATCAGTAGCAAAATCCGAAGCTCGAAATCCGAAATCCGAAACAAATCTAAAGTCAAAATAATCTTCTTTTCTCCGGCGGGAATGCAGTTCACGAATGCGGTCGCCGATTCATTCAAGAAATACACCGATATCGTGCTCGTCTGCGGACGATATGAAGGAATAGATGCCCGCGTGAAGAAAGCGTTTCCGATGGCAGACGTATCAGTCGGCCCATACGTGCTCACTGGCGGCGAATTGCCGGCCATGATCGTCATCGATACGATCGCTCGCAGGATACCAGGCGTCCTCGGGGACAATCTCTCTATAGAAGAGGAGCGCATCGCCAGCCCTGACGTCTATACGCGCCCTGAAGTCATCGAATTCAGGAAAAAGAAGTTCCGCGTTCCGAAGATTCTATTGAGCGGCCATCATGCCAAGATGGACGAATGGAAGAAGGGAACCCTCCTTCGCCGAGGCTCCGGAGGGCAGGCGAAGTCGAAAAAATAACATTAATAAAAAAGAGCGGAATTGATTCCGCTCTGAGACGAAGTCATTTTGTGCGAGTCGCACGCTTGGCTTCATCGAACTCTCGATCGATGCGCTCGACGAGTTCCTGAATTTCCATATCGATGCTTTCGGGGAGAAAGACGATATTGTCGCCCGCTTTGACGATGGACTGATTGGCTCCGCCGAAAAGGAAGAATTTCGTGTGAGGATTCCATTGTTTGACCTCATCGATGATGACGGCGCCGGTGAGGAATCCTTTATCTGTCTTATTGGGATCGAGCTCGCCGCCATGATCCTCGTAGAGCGGAACGACGATCGCATCGAAGCGCTCGCCTTGCCGAAGTCGCCGCATCGCCTTGTCTGTGGCGCAGAGCTCGGCCGCATAGCGCTTGCCTTTGGAATCGGCGGGATCATTCAACTGTTTGACATAGTACTGCAAATGCAGGCGTCCGATGACTAGCACTTTCTTCATAGTTTGGGTCCTTTTTTGAGGTTTAGAGCGTTCTAGCCATACATTGCCATACTGTTGTGTATAAGTCTACTTGACGAATAAGCAAGCATTTGCTAGGCTCACTGCAACTTCGCAGATTGTGTTCTGCCTACAGCGAGGGATTAGAAAGGTTTACCATTAATCCTACCAAGTGAATATCACCTACTGAGTAGCGTGAATCCCCATCCGTTGCCCTCAAAACGGACTTTTTGCGTGTTCGGCGACGCCCTTTATATCGGAATGACGCCCGGAGAGCTCATTCATCTTTAATTATAAAATCCATGCCCATATCAACCACGTCCCGCCCGAAGAAATATTTCAGCAAGTACCAGGAGCCGCTCGCAGAGATGCCGCATCTCGTCGTCTCCCAGCTCACCTCGTTCGCCTGGCTCATGGAGCACGGCTTCTCCAACCTCTTGAAGGAGTTCTCTCCGATCAAGGACTATGCCGAGAAGAAATTCGAGCTCTCGATCGGCGGCCTCGAGCTCATCCGCCCGAAATACGACGAGCATTTCGCAAAGAATAACAAGATGAACTATGAGGGCCAGATCAAGGTCAAGGTCACCCTCAAGAACAAGTCGCTCAACGTGGTCAAGGAACAGGAGATGTTCTTGGCCGATTTTCCGTTGATGACCGACCACGGCACGTTCATCATAAACGGCGTCGAGCGCGTCATCGTGCCGCAGCTCGCGCGCTCGTTCGGCATCTTCTTCACGTCGACGGAAGTCAAGGGCAAGAACTTCTTCGGCGCAAAGATCATCCCGGCCCGCGGCGTATGGATGGAGATCGAAGCCGACGCCGACGGCACTATATATTGCCGCATCGACCGCAAGAGGAAGTTCCCGGTGACGTCGCTCCTGCGCATCCTCGGAGCCGAGACCAATGAAAAGATCCTCGAGCTCTTCAAGGGCAACCCGGAAGCAAAGAAGGTCGTCGAGCAGACGCTCACCAAGGACCATGCGAAGTCCACCGACGACGCATATATAGAGATACACAAGCGCCTCCGCGACGGCGACCTGGCCACGGCCGACAATGCCCGCAATTTCATCACCGCTCTCCTCGCGCCTGACCGCTACGACATCTCTCGCGTCGGACGATTCCGCTTCAACAAGCGCTTCGCAAAGCCGATGGACGAGAAGGCCCTCGAGCGCCGCACGCTCTCGTTGGACGATATCTCGACCACCATCGCCCATGTCGCATTGCTCGCGACCACTCCGGACATGCAGGCCGACGACAT
>CAZSAV010000079.1:2912-4009 GCA_964604805.1 uncultured Candidatus Saccharibacteria bacterium
CCGCGGCAGCCGCCGCGTCCGCTACGTCGGCGAGCTCCTCGAGCAGAGGATCCGTCTCGGCCTCACGCAGATGCGCAGGAACATCCAGGACAAGATGTCCACCGTCGAGCCCGACGTCACCATGCCGGTGTCTTTCATATATCCCCGCCCGCTCCAGGCCCGCATCAAAGAATTCTTCACCACCAACCAGCTCTCCCAGTTCATGCAGCAGGAGAACGTTCTCGCTGAGATCGAGAACCTCCGCCAATTGACGGCTCTCGGCCCCGGAGGCCTCTCTCGCGAGCGCGCCGGCTTCGAAGTGCGCGACGTGCACCCGTCCCACTACGGACGCCTCTGCCCGATCCACACTCCTGAAGGACCGAACATCGGCCTTATCTTGCGCCTTTCGACCTATGCCCGCATCAACGATTTCGGCATGATCGAGACGCCGTATGCCAAGGTCAAGGACGGCAAAGTCACCAAGGAAGTCGTCTACTTGAACGCGCTCGAAGAAGAGAATTTCCGCATCGCCCATGCGGCCACCCCGTATGACAAGGACGGCCACCTTTTGAACGCAGAAGCCGAGGTCCGTCAGAACGGCAAGCCGGCCCTCGCCAAGAAGAACGAGGTCGACTATATCGACGTCGATACCAACCAGGCATTCTCGATCGCTACCTCGCTCATCCCGTTCTTGAACCATGACGACGCCAACCGAGCGCTCATGGGATCGAACATGCAGAAGCAGGCTACGCCGTGCCTCGTCCCTGAGGCGCCGTTCGTGGCGACAGGCATCGAGAAGAAGGCCGTCATCGATACCGGCCGCGTCGTCCTCGCTCCTGAAGACGGCGAGATCACTCACGTCGACGCAAAGAAGGTCGTCTTCAAGTCCAAGAAGACCGGCAAGAGCCATGAATACGACCTCGTCCTCTTCTCGCGAACGAACGGCTTCACCGCTTTCCACCAGCGCCCGATCGTCAACGTCGGCGACAAGGTCAAGAAGGGCGACGTCCTCGTCGATACCTCTACCTCGGATCATGGCGAGATCGCTCTCGGCCACAACGCCTTGGTCGCCTTCATGTCATGGTCTGGAAACAACTATGAGGACGCCATCATCCTCT
>CAZSAV010000080.1:0-2648 GCA_964604805.1 uncultured Candidatus Saccharibacteria bacterium
TGAGCTCACCGCGCACAATCGATCAGACAAAGAATGATCGCCGACATAGCCGTCACGTATGCCGGCTTTTTTACGAATAGATTTGATTACAACTCACTGCGGAGACGGTGGGATTCGAACCCACGAGGGAGTTTCCCCCCTAACACCTTAGCACGGTGCCGCTTTCGACCACTCAGCCACGTCTCCCTTGGTACGCTGTAGTCCCGAATATATGAGGGACGAAAGCGACCATACTGATGCCCGACCATTCTTGCATAAATGGCGCTATTTATCAAAAAGAAACAGATGGAGTATAATTTTGGTACGATCTTCATACGCATGAAATTCCTCAGCCTCTTTGTCATCAATCTGATATCGATCGCATTATTGGCGATAGTCATCGCTGTCCCCGTCTTTATCATTGTGAATATACCTTCGGATGAGACGCTCCTTCGCGGCTCGGTATTCTTTATCGGCGCGTATTTTTTCTTTGTGCTCGGATGGTGGTCTTGGCAATTCAATTACGCATATTGGACGGCTTCGACAGGGAAGTCATTTTTGAAGCGCATGTCTTCATGGAGCGAAATCCAGGTCGACTTGGTGCTCGGCCTGCTCTCGACGATACTGGCTTTCATCACCCTTTACTTCAAAGGATATCTATAGGATCAGCGCTTGCATCCGGAAGCAGGCAGACTGTTAACAGCGCCCAAAATACAGCCCCAGTTTTATATTGTATAATCTTTGCATATCAAAGGTCTCGCTAAACATCTATCATGCAATCACAAAAAACGTTGCCGTCAGGACTGAAGCTCATCAAAGTCCTGCTCGTCCTCTCTATCATATTCACGGCCATCGGCATATTGGCCCTCGCGGCGACAGCCATCATGGCCGGCATCGCGCAAAAGGCTATGGGGATAGCGTCGCCGGTCAACGTGCTCGATATCGCATTCGCGATCGCCGTCATATACGACATATTCAGCATCTTCTTGGCGATATACGTGTTCAGGGCCATACGCAAACCTACGATCAGCCGCTACGGCGTATCGCAAAAGCTCCTTGCCGTAGACGTCATACTGAGCGTCGCATTCATCTTCCTCGGATATCAGGGCCTATTCGCCAACATATTCAGCATCATCACGAGCGGCCTCACCATATGGTATTTCATCCAGCTCAAGGGATACTTCGCGACCGGACAGATAGACCGCGCCGAGCCGCGCGTCAAGAAAGCCAATAAGACGTTCATCACGCTCATGATCATCGGCATCGTCGCTTCGATCCTCGTTCCCGTCGTCATCTCGAGCATAACGGAGGTGTCGCAGGTCAAGTCGACCGTAGCGACCATGGCCGCATTCAAAGGCAAGACCATCGAGCAGGGCATATCGTATTGCGATTCGCTCGCACCAAATGATAAGGATAGATGCTATATACAGCTCATTGCAGCTGCAGAAAATACAGGGAATAAGCAAGTATTCTCGGAGAAAGGGCCTGCGAATCCGGTTGTTTGTACGCATATGAGCACAGACGATGGTAGGAATGCATGCTATGCGTTACTCAGTCGCTGTGATTTGGTCACTAATTCAAGGATACAATCGCTCTGTCAGTATGCCTCCTCGCTCGTGAAATCCGCTTCGACGACAGCACGATGAATCCTGAGTCGCCTACATTCGGCTTGAGAAGCCACTTCAAGTTCTTGGCATACGTGGCTGGCGGCATATTCATCGTCAATGCCGCGATCGGCATCTACTTAGCCCTTTACTTCCTCGGCACGCATCAATTCGTGGCCATCTTCCCGCCGCAGGCTCTGGTCAATTCTGCAACGTTCCCGCTCTTCTTTCGCTTAGCGAACGATATCAACCAATATGCTCAAGATTGGCCGAAAGTGCTCGGCGTGCTCGGCCTACCGCTCATCGCCATGGCGGCGAGCGTCGCCTACTTCATACGCATGCGAGCGCGCCATCACCTGTTCCAGCTGCTCGTGTGGATATTCTCGAGCATATTCTTGATCGCCGTGGTCGATCTCGGCATGTATCTCGCGGTGCCCACTTTCATCGTATGGGGCGCGTTCCGCGTCGAAGCAGGGAGAGACGCGTCTCTCGGCATATCATTGCTCCGCAGCGAAAAGACGATCATCGATGAAGGCCAAGCATTGGCTCATGCGCTCGCGGCGCCGCATACGGACATATACGCCGATTATGGCAGCGGGGGAGCCGTGCTCGCGGCATTGCTCGACCGAGAAGCGGACAGCAAGCTCACGTACTATGAGTCGTTCTATCTGCCCCAGTATTTCAAGACGCATGCGGTGCGGACGGGAGACCCGAAGATCGACTCTGCCAAGCTCGTCAGCGTCGGCGACCGAGCCCTGGTCTTCGGCGCCTCTGTAGATGCGACGACGATCAAATCGTCATTCCCGGCTCTGGCCAAGAAGTATCTGACGGCCGCATATGGCCCATGGATATCGCGGAGCTCGGGGAGTCTCCAGAAATTCGAAGTCGTCGACGACTCATATTATGCGATCTTCTATACGAAGAAGGTGCTGCAAGATACCGAGGACCTTTTGGCTACCGATATCGCGAGCCGAGCGCGCAATCAGAAGATCATCGATTCGTACCCGGCGGACGTCGCCAAAGAAGACGCGCCATACACGGCGTTCGTGACCGAGGCAGAATTGA
>CAZSAV010000080.1:2658-3302 GCA_964604805.1 uncultured Candidatus Saccharibacteria bacterium
AGATAGATGCCGAGATAGAGCAGTACAAAAAGGCCATCGCATCGATATCCGGGCAAAATGGATCGAGCCTGATCAAGAATCAGGGCGAGTATTCAGCGGCAGTCACATTCAAGAACGACACCATCTATTTCAGGTATTTCAGAGATAATCCGGTGAACGGCGACGAGATGCGCATCATGGTCCATGAGATGCTGCATATGTACTCGTACGACGACGCGCTCTGGCTCCCGGTGGCATTCAATGAAGGCATGACCGACTACCTGGCGACCAAGGCCATGGGCTATGACGAGCTCGACTCCATACGCGCGGCAGGATATCCGCTCGAAGTGCAGGTCGTCATGGCTCTCCTCGAGAAGATTCCGTACGACGACCTCCTCAAGATCTATTTCACCAAGGACGAGGCGGCCCTCAAGGCTTCGATGAAGCAGTATTTCCCGTCGACAGACTACAAGACATTCATGGACAGGTATGACGCCATATTCGCCGGTACGTTCCATGTAAATGGCGCTGGCCACGCTTTCGATACGCGGCTCATCGACCACGGCGACGTCGTAGATATGAGACGGCTCCTCGGCCTTCCCGACAAGATGTTCAATGGAACCGCATACTGATGTTCTGTGGTATAATAGCGAATTATATCTAAG
>CAZSAV010000080.1:3312-3955 GCA_964604805.1 uncultured Candidatus Saccharibacteria bacterium
TAAGCAACATACCAATATGATGTTTCATTCATGGTACGGGCAGTCGTGGGGGCTTTCTCCCGCTTTCGCCATCGGCATCGGCGCCATCGGCATTATTCTTGCGATCATCGTCATCGTCCTCAAGGGATATGCGCTCTGGCACGCCGCCAAGAGGGACGAGAAGTGGTGGTTCATCATCCTGCTCGTCGTCAATACTGTAGGCATCCTCGAGCTCATCTACCTCATCTTCATCGTCAAGAAGTGGAGCAAGGGATCGGTAGGAGCGCCGACATCGACGCCTCCGGCTTCGACGCCGCAGATGTAAAGCAGAGTGCAGATATGAAAAAAGCGATGCAGGGAACTGCATCGCTTTTGCGTACGGCATCTTCAGCTAATCGGATGCCGCTAGAGAGCCGGCATAGACGACATGGAAGCCGTATTGAGCGTGGCCGAATTGGCGGTCAGCGTATTCTTTGGCGTCTTCAGCTGATCTGAAGAAATATGCTGCTCCCGAGGACGAGCGCGGACAGAGCACCGTCGTGCATGGGCCGTCGAGAATGAGCCAATGCTTGCGCATATCGAGCGACACGACGCCGAGGGATTCCAGTAGCCACATGATCTCGGAGATGACGACATGGCTGCTGAGCCCGGTCACATACGACCA
>CAZSAV010000081.1:0-3800 GCA_964604805.1 uncultured Candidatus Saccharibacteria bacterium
AGCGGGTAGCGACCGAGAGCCGCGGGCGATTCTCCTAAACACAAAGACTGTACAGGTCCTGTAAGGACCGATTCTTCCATCCCGAGCTGGCGAGGGACGACCTGCGACCGATTCCCCTATTATATATAGTGCCATATCCTTTATGTTATACTGCAATTGATATGAAGACTCGTTTTTCGTCTATCCTATTTTATCTCGTTGCCACCGCAGTGGGCGCATTTTTTTGCTCGCCTGCCCTGGCCCACGCAGCCCTCTCTGACCTTCCGAACGGCGGCGTCACGGTCAAGCACGCAGACTGCCACGAGGACGCGTACGGGAGCGAGACCGATTATGGCGCTTCCGCGAATACTAACGCAGCCCGAGGCGCTGTGCTCACCGCGGCCTTGGCAGCGGCGCAGAACTGCGACGCCATATTCCTGTCGACAGGCACATTCGACCTCGGCGCGAACGGCGTCCATCTCTCGATGAGCGGCCACGGCAGCCTCAACATCCACGGATCAGGCAAATTCCTGACCGTCATCACGACGACGGCCGCGAACCTCACCACTCCGACCGGCTGGAGGACGGCTATGCTCCTCGGCACGACTTCGCAAGTGACCGACCTTTCCATCATCAACACTACGGCGCCGCTCTTCAACTTCGTGATCTACTGGAATATCGAACCGAGCACCGTATTCCTCAAGAACGTCTATGCCCAGGGCGAAACCGACGCTCTCTATGGATACGTCGCTAGCCATGAGACATATTCGACCCTCGTCAATGTGACCGCCGTCTCCAAATGGGACACCTTCGTTATGGATCTGAAGCCGTGCAGCACCATAGACATCTACGATTCGACATTCACTTCGACGGGAAATGTCACAGACCCGGCGACGTTGACCACGCTCAATAACGTCGTATCCCAAGCCATGTATTTCGCGAATGTGGACCCAGGCGGCACGACCCCTATCATCAATGTCTACAACTCCACTTCGACCGTTTCGAATGCGCCGTTCGGCAACAATGGCATCACCGACGTCGGGGCCATGCTCAATCTGTACCACTCGTCGATAACCACGTCCGGAACCTCGACAAACTATGACGTCGCAGTGAGCGCCAGCGGACACGCCAATCTCTCTGCCGACAGCACCTATACGCAGTCCAAACTATCCGGCAGCGGCATCGCCACGGGCACGGCAAATGTGAGCGGAACCGCACCGACCACGGCGCCATTGCCGCATGGGCCATGCGACGCTACGCGTCCGGTCGTAACAGGGCTATCTTCCCATAGCGGCGATGCCGCAGGAGGAAATCACATCACCGTCACCGGCAGGAATTTTACGGATGCATCCACGGCCACAGTGGGCGGCAACGCAGCTACCGTGAACAGCGTGAGCGGAGACGGCACCTCGATGGATATAACGGTCCCAGCCATGACCTCCGATAGCCAGCTGACGATCGCGAGCGACGTGAAGGTGACCCGAGGGTCGCTTACGAGCGCGGCCTCCAGCGCAGACCACTATACATACAATCGGTATATCTACTGGTATAAGACCGGCGCGAACAGCGATTGGATAACCTTGTCCGGAAACTGGTGGAACGATGCCGGTCATACATCGCAAGCCGGATGGCTCCCGAGCGCCACGAACACCGTGGTCACTCTCGGCACCGTCGCACCGCACGTCGACCTCGACGCCTGGACTACGCCGCTCGCTCTCGATGCCAGCACCACCGGGATATTCTTTTCGAGCATCGGCGGCAGCGAAAATAACGTCGCTGTCACCGGAAACGCGACATTCGAAGGCAGTTCTGGCAATTCGAACACCATACACGGAGACGCGACGTTCGTCGGCGACAGTCCTGAGAACCTCTTCGCCACCATCACCGGCACCGCATACCGCCTGTATAGCTCTCCCGCCACCACGACGCGCAACTTCACTCACGACAGTGACGGGACGACATGGACGGTCGTAGCCGACGGCGTACAGGTGAACGTCTCGGGAGCCACATATGATAACGGTACCTCGTTCGAATCGAGGAACAGGGGCTGTTTCGTCGGAGGCCCTTCCCCATCATGCAGCTCGACTGTCCCTACTCTGAGCATCAGCGATGCGAGCCCAATAGCACAGACTACCGCCACCGTAAACGCCGCTATCGTGAGCACGAACGGCGCCAATCTGACAGCCCGAGGGTTCGAATTCGGTCCGGACACCTCATATGGCACGACTGTCTCTGATTCAGGAAATTACACGGCAGGCGCATATTCTGCGAATATCACCGGCCTCGCATGCGGCAGGACGTATCATTATCGCGCTTTCGGCACGAATTATGCTGGCACTGCGTCGAGCACTGAGCGGTCATTCACCACGACGCCTTGTTCGAGCGGCGGCAGCGGAGGCGGGTCTTCGTATGCCATTCAAATAAATGCCGCCCTTGCTACATCGACGGCGAGCACCACCAGCCAATTCCCTGTTCAGCTGAAAAGCTGCCCCAAGGGCCTCATCTGTACGCCCATCGTCGCCCCCATAGCGAACTTCTTGCCGACGACGCTCGCCTTCTCTCGGGACCTCGGCGCTGGCGGCAGCGGCGCGGAAGTCAGATCACTCCAGCAATACCTCAACCTCAAAGGATATATCGTAGCCCAGACCGGCCCAGGATCGCCAGGAAACGAAACGGCGTTCTTTGGACAGCTCACCAAATCGGCGCTGATCAGATTCCAAAAAGACCATAGCATCCCGTCGACGGGCTACTTCGGCCCGATCACGAGGAGATATGTCAATACTAACCACTGATTTTGACATCCCCGTTTTTCTATGTACTATTACGTCAGAATCGATAGCACTCAGACAACGAAAGGCACGACATGAAAGTATGCAAATTCGGCGGCACATCGCTCGCTGATTCCAACCAGGTCAAGAAGGCCATAGCCATCATAGAGTCAGATCCAGCGCGACAATACGTCGTCGTATCCGCTCCCGGAAGACGGGTGCCCGAGGATACCAAGGTCACCGACCTCTTCTATCTCTATCATCGCGCGATGAATGCCGGCATAGGCAATCCCTATCCCCGCTTGGCATACTTGCGCTTCTACGGGATCGCGGAGGATCTCGGCATCGACCTCGATTTCCGGACAGAATTCAACGAAATCGAAAGACGGATGGTCGACGGCGCGAGTCCCGACTATGCCGCCAGCCGCGGCGAATATCTCATGGGCCAGATCATGGCCGAAGCCCTCGGCTTTGAATTCATCGACCCCGTCTCCTGCATCTCGCTCGACAAGAATGGCCGCTTTGACGGCAACTACGACAAGCTCCTCCATGCCATCTCAGGCAAGCAATGCGTCATCCCCGGCTTCTATGGAGCAGGGCCCGACGGAGCGATCCGCACATTCCCCCGCGGCGGCTCGGATATAACCGGAGCCATCGTGGCGAGAGCGGTCGAAGCCGAAATATATGAGAATTGGACCGATGTCTCCGGCATGCTCATGGCCGACCCACATATCGTCCGAGACCCGCGGCCGATCGACGTCATCACCTATGACGAGGTCCGCGAGCTCGCATATATGGGAGCCAATGTATTCCATGAGGAAGCGATGTTCCCGGTGCAAGAATCGGGCATCCCCATCCACATCCTCAACACGGACCGGCCCGACGACCATGGCACGCACGTCATATCGAACGACAGCGAGACGCGCTATAGGGCATCGGTCATCACCGGCTCGACCATGATCGTGGTCAAGAAAGCCATGATGAATCGCGAGCCCGGCTTCATCCAGAAAGTCCTCAGCCTCTTTGAAGGCAATGGCGTCTCCTGCGAGCCTA
>CAZSAV010000082.1:0-3800 GCA_964604805.1 uncultured Candidatus Saccharibacteria bacterium
CGCTGCAGGGATCGCCACGAGGGCCGGGTTGACGGTCAGAAGGATGATATAGGTGCAGAGGACCATGATGAGGCCCCAGATGGCATTTGTGGTGCGCTTCAAACCCTCAGATTTCCCACCCCATGAGTCGGTCGTCATATATTGCAATCCACCCCATACGATCATGAATACCGATATGACAGCAGTGAGGGCGATCAATAGGTTGAATGCGTACTGGACATAATCGGTCAGACTGACTTCGGTCTTGAGGCCGCCTTTGAGGTCCGGCAAAGGTTCGAGCAGGGTGTATGTCGTATTGTTCGAAGCCGCATGCGCGATATGTGTCGAGGCGGAGATCAAGGTCGATATGAAAACAAGCGCCATCGCTATGATGGTCGATGCGATCGCTATTCGTGCCGCAGATTTGATATTCATGGTCATATTAATTAGATGATGATGCATCGGACTCTGTACCCGAATTGAACTGCGCTGAGAAGCCAGCCTGTGCGCCCTGCAATATCTGTTTGGTATTTTTTACATTGAGCTCGATATTCGAAGACCCGCCGCTGCCTTCCGGCGCGCGGATGACGATCGATTCGTATGAAGCGAGCTCAGGATGCTCGATGCCGTTGATGAGCCATGAGAGAGACAGACTGCCGACATTGCCGATAGGCTTGTTGAAGCCGAATGGAACCGCCAGTATGCTCGTTTCCTTCTGGGTGCCGAGCCTCACTGTGTCAGTGATGGCTTGGTTGAAAAGGGGTCCATAGAGCGCATCCGAACGATAGAATTTGATGGATGGAGACTGCGGATCGACAGATATGATGCCGAAAGCCTGTGCGGCATTGCTGCGCGGGGCCGCTGTCACCGATATGGTGTATGCGCGCGGGATGATGTCGCCCGGAATGACGATCGACTGTTTGCCATATCCTGAACCGTTTTCGATGGCCACGTTATTCTTTTTCCACTGATATACGAGCGTCTTCGGGTCGTATTCGACGCCAGATGAATCGGCGATATGCGGCACAGCTATGACTTTGACCGAGTTCTGATAGCTGGCAGATATCTTGCCGAGAAAGAGCGGCGGCACATAGCCATCATTCTCCAGTATCATGTCTACGGACCCGGATCCGATGACGATGCTGTTGCTGAACGGGGCTCCGTTATTGGTGACTGCAGATACGACGACATTGAGCTTGGAACCGAGAGGGGGCGCGTTGACGTCGAGCGAAGTCACGCCGATACCGCTCTGGACGGCTTTGCCATTCACACTCCAAGTGATCTTCGCGGAATTGATGTCCGTGCTATAGCTTTTTGCGGTGATGGTCACCACTTGTCCAGGTATAGGATTGTCAGACGATGCGGTGAGGTCGAGGCCGCCCTGCCCCGTTGGTATGGCTTGAGCGTGCGCCGATGCCGCGACGGCTAGGACTGTCGCTATGAGGAAGAGAGCCTTCTGTATTCGAGGAAGCATTGGCTCTATTTTAGCATGAATGAATGCAGCCAGATTACGAGTTATCACCAATATCGAGCTTATTTTGAAGCCAGTCTAAGGTCGGGTTTCGTGGCGGCCGCGCCATTGCCTGATGACGAGCCTGTGCCCGGTCGATTCGCTCGGACGGGCGGCCGATTGCTCGAACTCGGGCTCGTATTGCCTGTGGAAGTCGTGGGGCTGGCTCCGGATCCGTTCACTGTGACCGAAGCGTTCTGCAAGTTCGATGTCGAAGTCTTAGCGCTATTCATATAAGGGCGAGCGATGCCTCCGCCGGGCGCTCGGTAGCCGCCCACATTCATCTTGGAGTTTCTGACCGTATTCATAGTGGCGGTCGGGGCTCGCATAGCTTGCCCATCCGGACCCGTGTAGTAGAGCGTCTGCTGTCTATTTGCGGTGAGGAACGCTTGTTCAGCGTCTGCGGCTTCGAATTCTCTCTCTTCTTTCTTTACATCGTTATGCAGATACCAGACATCGAGTATCCAGAGCTGAGCGACGCCGCCTGTTATCTCCGCGAGAGCTCCGAAGCCGATGATGGATGCGAGCCTATTCAGCCTGCGCACCAGGTTCACTCCTCGGAGCTGGAGATATATGGCAAAGAGGGCTCCGATGATGGGGTCGAGGATCTCGTTTACGATGATGCCGACGCCGAAGAACCAGACGAGGATGAGCTCGATCACGACGAATTGTATGAAGTCGAGCGTGCCCATGACGACATAGATCACCTTCCACTCGGTCTTCCCTATCTTGCTCCTGCCGGGCTGTGTTGCCATGAGGGCATTATAGCATCACCTAGTTTCCTGCGGCTTCGAGGTCTTTTTTTGCTTGCTGGATCTGCATGACCTGCGCCGGATTGGTGGTGATGATCTGGTCTTCGGTATATGAAGCCACGATCTTGATGGCGACGTGCTTCAAACCGACGAAGAACATGCCTTCTCCGACGTCTGATTCGAGGAGCAGGTACTTTTCCTCGTCAGTGAGGTTGAACGTCTGTTGTATGTGGTCTATGACGGTCGGCGATTGTTTGAGCAGGATCTGTATCGACGAGTTGGTGAGGATCGGCAGGCCATAGGGAGATTTGAGGAAGTCGTCTACGTCTTGGGTGATGGTGGCGAGGCCGAGGAAGTATTTGCGGCCGCGCTTTGCCAAACCGAATAGGAATGAAGCCGTATCTTCGGATTTCATCATCCACCATGCCTCGTCGATGACGAGCAAGCGCTTCTTGAGATTCTTGCGGATGGCGTTCCATATATAGTGCGTGACGATGTACATAGCCACCGGCTTGAGCTCGTCTTCCATATCGCGGAGGGAGAAGACGGCGAACTTTTTGTTGATGTCGACGTTGGACGGCCTATTGATGAATCCGGCCCATGTTCCCTTTGTGTACTTGGAAAGCCTCTGCACGAGCGAATCCGCGCCTTCCATTCCGGCCAAGACGAGCTCGAAGTCGGATAGGAGCGGGGGCTCGACGCTCCTGAAGTCTGATTCAGGCGTGATGTCTTTCAATGCATACGTCTCAGAGATGGCGCGATCGATGATGGCGTCTTCTTCTTGGGTCAGGCCGCCGAGCATGATGCGGAAGAGGCCGACCAAGTTGACGATATTGGAGCGGAGGACGTCAGACGCTGATTCGTCTTCGCGGGGTATCGGCAGGTCGAACGGGTTGATGTGATGCTCGGAGTTGAGGGATATATTGAAATATTTTCCGCCGGTCGCTTCCGCCATGTATTCGTATTCCCTTTCCGGGTCGATGACGATGACGTCGGTATCGAACATGAGCGTTCGAAGGATCTCGAGCTTCGTGCAGTACGATTTTCCGGCGCCGGCCACGGCAAACGTCACAGAATTGTAGTTCTCGAGCAAGTAGCGGTCGAAGAGGACGAGCGACGAGTTGTGCCTATTGATGCCGTAAAGGATGCCTTTGTCAGAAGTGAGATCGAAAGAGACGAACGGAAAGAGCGACGAGAGCGGCGACGAATTGAGTTTGGAATGCACGGCGAGCTGGTCGTCGGCTATCGGTATGACTGACTTGAAACCCTGTTCCTGTTGAAAGAGCGCTGGCTTCACATAGACGAGCTTGGATTCCAATATGGATTTGATCTCTGACTCGAGCTTATCGAGGTCCCCTTCGCTGTCTGCATATATGGTGATATAGACGCCGACATCGAAGAGATGCTCTTGCGCCTGCATGAGCTGGTCGCGCAAAGCTTCGAGGTCTTGGTAGGCGGTGTCGAGCGCGGGGTCGCGGACGAGGCCTTTTTCTTCGCGACGAGCGATCTGGCTCTGGACTTCAGCGACTTTCTTCTGGAAATGGCGCAGTATCTTGGCC
>CAZSAV010000083.1:0-3757 GCA_964604805.1 uncultured Candidatus Saccharibacteria bacterium
GCGCTCGGGCGTCTGCGCGTATATAGACGCCGAGCATGCCATGGACCCGGAATACGCCAAGAGGCTCGGCGTCAAGATCGACGACCTCCTCATCTCCCAGCCTGATACCGGCGAACAGGCCCTCGATATCGTCGAGAGCCTGATCCGCACCAACAAGATGGACGTGGTCGTCATCGACTCTGTCGCCGCGCTCACCCCGCGCGCCGAGATCGAAGGCGACATGGGAGCATTCCATGTCGGAACCCAGGCTCGCCTCATGTCGCAAGCCTTGCGAAAGATCACTGCCATCGTCGCCAAGTCAAAGACCGTCGTCATCTTCATCAACCAGATCCGCATGCAGATCGGCGTCATGTTCGGAAACCCCGAGACGACGCCGGGCGGAAAGGCCCTCAAGTTCTACGCATCTGTCCGCCTCGATATACGCCGCATCGCCCAGATCAAGAAAGGCGAAGAGATCATGGGCGGCCGCGTCCGCGTGAAGGTCGTCAAGAACAAGGTCGCTGCCCCCTTCAAGCAAACGGAGTTCGATCTCATGTACAACGAAGGCATATCGCAAGAAGGAGAGATCATCGCCCTCGGCGAAAAGTACGAGCTTCTCCAGAAGTCCGGCTCCTCATATTCTTTCGGAGACGTGAAGCTCGGCCGCGGCTATGATGCCACTCGCCAATTCCTCAAAGAGAACACGAAAGTCCGCGACGAGATCTTGAAGCAGATCAGGGCCAAGCTTACCGCCATCTAAGACTCAGCTCGCTAGACCGAAAAAAGCCCGCCACAGAGCGGGCTTTTTCATTGACATTTTATGTATATATTGTATAAATGTATGAAACCAATTGAACTTTGACTGAACTATGAATGAAACCCCTACTCCGCGGCTAGTGGACATCGATCCCAAGACCCGATCCATCCTCCCTACCGGGAGCGTAAAGATATCAGGTGGCGCGATCATCCATGAAGCAGAAGTCATCGTGCACCATCCGTGCGAGATACGCACGGCAGTCGGCGTACAGGCATTCGAGATCGGAGTATATATGCTCTGGTTCGAGTCGCCCCAAACTGAAACAACGAAGGAGGAATCTTGAGCTTCACACGACATGACATATTCGGCTATATCGCCGTCGGCCTGATGGCTCTCGGCATGTTCCCCTACGTAAAGAGCATCGTCTTCACAAAAAAGACGCATCTCAACGTCTCTTCATGGGCGATATGGGCATCCCTCGGCATCATCAATGCCTTGGCCTATGCAAAAGCCGGCGAGCGTGAGACGCTCGGCTTCGTCATCCTTTCGGCCACAAACCCGACCATCATATTCCTGCTGTCGCTCAAATACGGCATCAAGGAGTGGGAAAAGGAAGACAAATGGTGCCTGATCCTCGCCATCGTGGCGATCGTTTCCTGGAAGCTCTCCGGGAATCCCGTGCTGGCGATAGCGTCATGCGTCGCCGCTGACATATTCGCGCTCTATCCCCTATACAAGAAGGTGCGCAAGGACCCGTACAGCGAGAACTTGCTCGGCTGGGTCATCGCCCTCTCTGCGAGCATAAGCAACGTCGCAGCGATCAAACAGCTCACATGGGCCAATGCCATCTACATGGGCTATGCCGTATCAGCATTCGTGCTCATCACGGCCATACTGTTCCATGGACAATGCTTCAAGAAAGGGTCGACCAGGACGACGGTGCTCGTCGGCGGGTTCGCATTCAAATTCGTGAACAATCTTCCTGTCCCTCGCGGAAAAAAGGAAGGGATGTACGTCGAAAAAAACCTATTCTGGCACGGCCTTATCGGAAACATAAGCGAATTCGGCGTCTCGATAACGTACGGAGACGTCTTGCCATTCATTGCGCGGACATATTTCGGAATCGGCCTTCTCAATATACAGAAGCGAATACACGGAAGGCAGCCAACGAAGGAAGAGATCAAAAAGTTCCTGAACGGCCTTTCGAAGGAGGCATACCGCGATATCTGTTGGGTCACACCCCATCAAACTGACCCGCACAACTTCATCATAGATGAAAAAGGCTGGCATGTCATCGATTATGGAGACCGGTTCTCTGACTCTTATGGATCATTCTCCTGTTTCCTCTTCAAGCACCGCGAGGAGCTCATACCGCTCTTTGCCTCGATGAAATAGCGCTTCGCATGCCGCAGGATCGTCCTGCGGCTTTTTTATTTCCCTTTTAGAATAAATACGCTACTATGAGCGCAGAACATATGAATAAACTCATTCCATCTGCCCTGTTTTCCGTACATGACGCCCGAGAGCAACGATACCGCGATGCCAAGCGCGACGGCACGCTTCCCCACGGCGACGTGAGAGACGCGAGCAATAGCTGGGACCGCGCGGCCCGAGGGTTTCGAGTATACGACCCGGCCATGCGCAAGATCGCCGCTCTCCTTATACGCGCAAAGCGTACCGGCTAACCCGCCGCACAAGGCCATCTCTCGATGGCCTTTGATTTTTGTGCATGAATCATATAGACTGTCCGAACGCCTATACATATAGCCCTATAAACATGTCTCTCCTCGAATATAACGAAATAACAGAAAAGAAATTCATCGTCCTCGACGGCCAGCCGTACGTCGTCATATCGTCGCACGTCTTCCGCAAACAGCAGAGGAAGCCGGTCAATGCCACCAAGCTCAAGAACCTCATGACCGGCAAGGTCACTGAGTACTCTTTCCATCAGTCAGAGAAGATCGAGGAAGCAGAGATCGAGTCCCGCGAGGTCAAATACCTCTATAACAACCGCGGCGAATGGTGGTTCTCAGAAGCCGAAGACCCATCGAAGCGTTTCAAGGTGACCGAAGACGTCGTCGGCCCGCAAGGCAAATTCCTCAAGCCGAACACGGTCGTCGAACAGCTCCTCTTCCAAGAACAGCCGATGGGCTTCAACATGCCCATCACCGCCGAGCTCAAGGTCACCGAAGCTCCCCCGAACGTCAAAGGAGACACGGCGACCGGCGGCCAGAAGACCGTAACGCTCGAGACTGGCGCCACCATCAACGTTCCCCTCTTCGTCAACGAAGGCGACATCATCCGCATCAATACCGAGACCGCGGAATATCGCGAACGCGTCAAATGATCCATACGCAAACGAAAAAGGCCGGAACATTCCGGCCTTTTTCTCATGTCGACATTAGCTAGCGACGTATGGGAGCAAGCCCATGAATCGGGCGCGCTTGACGGCGACGGCGAGCTGGCGCTGGTACTTGGCTGAGATGCCGGTGCGTTTCCTCGAAAGGATGCGTCCATGCGGGTTCAAGAATTTCTTGAGGATCTCAGTGTCCTTGTAGTCGATATAATGTATGTTGTGTTGGCTAAAATAGCATTGTTTCTTCATGGTGGTGTGATTATATAGTGGCGTCTAGAAAGGTATATCGTCGGGATTGATCTCTTCGCTCGGATAGTCGATCTTGTCCTTCTCGGCCGGCTCTGCGGCAGATGCGCCGGACGGAGCGTCCTTGGGAGCCGGAGCGCCGGATCCTGCGCCGCCCGGCTTGAAGCCGAACTGGATGTTCTCGGCGACGATCTCCGTGCGGTATTTCTTCTCGCCGTTCTGCGCGTCCCACGAGCGGGTCTGGATGCGGCCCTCGATCAGAGCCTGCTGACCCTTCTTGAGATATTGCGCCGAGAGCTCGCCGAGCTTGGCGAAGGCCACGATATTGTGGTATTCCGTGGCGTCCTGGCGCTGGCCGTCCTTGTCCTTATAAGTGCGGTTGGTTGCGACTGAGAAGCTGCAAACCTTGGTCCCCGAAG
>CAZSAV010000084.1:0-221 GCA_964604805.1 uncultured Candidatus Saccharibacteria bacterium
AGAAAAATATTCTACGCATTCTCGACGCTCCTCCTCGTCGCTTCGGTTGTCTCTATGCTCGTCTGGGGGTTGAAGCCTGGCCTCGACTTTACCGGCGGCACGCTCGTCGAAGTCCAGTATCCGCAAAATATGCCGAGCCAAGAGGAGCTCATGAAGGCTCTCGCTCCGATCGATCCGGCCGTTTCTGTCCGTCCGTCGGGCTCAGATGAATATATCGTGCG
>CAZSAV010000084.1:275-3729 GCA_964604805.1 uncultured Candidatus Saccharibacteria bacterium
CCCGGTCTTCACGGCTCTCGCCATCGGACAAGCGGTCCCTGTCGAGAAGGCGTTCGACTCTGTGGGACCGATCCTCGGCGAAGAGGCGCTCCGCAAGGCGCTCGTCTCGATCGCTCTCGTCTTGATCGGCATCGTCCTCTTCATCACGCTGGCGTTCAGGAAGGTCTCTGAGCCGGTCTCGTCATGGAAGTACGGCTTCACGGCCATCGTCGCTCTCGCTCACGACATCATCATCCCGACCGGCGTCTTTTCGATCCTCGGCCACTTCGCCGGATATGAAGTCGATACGCTCTTCGTCACGGCGCTCCTCGTGGTGCTCGGCTTCTCGGTGCACGACACCATCGTGGTGTTCGATCGCGTGAGGGAGAACCTCAAGCATGCGCCGGCCAAGATGCCGTTCATGGACATCGTCGGACAGAGCGTCAGCCAGACGTTCACCCGATCGATCAATACCTCGCTCACGACGCTCATCGCCCTCGTCGTCCTCTATATCCTCGGCGGCCCGACCATCTCTCATTTCGTCCTCGCCCTCATCGTCGGCATCGCTGCGGGAACGTATTCATCGATATTCATCGGTTCGCCGTTGCTCGTCACGCTCGAGCGCGTGCAGGCAAAGAAAAGGCAGCAGTAGAAGCTACATATACCGAAGGTCACCTTCGCTTCTATCGAAGCTTCGGCGTACCGAGGGTCGCCTTCGTCCCTCGACGAGCTCAGGACTTCAGCGTACCAAAGAAAAACCCGCTTTAGAAAGCGGGTTTGTGTTTAACGTCGGGGCTTAACGGTTTCAAGGCCAGTAGCCAAGATCGCGCTGTTTTCGCTCTCATCTGTCCGCGGCACGCGGCGGATGATGTGGAAGGATTTCGGGTAGCGGACCGACATCCTCTTTGAGAGCTGCTGCTCGTCGGGCATATGGTCGACGATCTCGCCATGGGCTATGGCGACGAATTCGCCCGGATAGAGGCGGAGCAGGGAATGGAGCTCGCTCGTGAAGATCTCGTTGTATGCCGTGTAGAAGCGGCGGTGGTCCTCGTCCCATGTCACCGGTTTGCCGTCGGGACCGTTGGGGGGCTCGATCGGCACGGGCAAGCGATATTGGTTGTACGCGATCACGCTGCCGGCGGTATCTTCACGGATCTCTCGATGCCATGCGACGCCGTTGTCGACGATCTCAGCCATCATCGAATGGAATGCAGGCCCGCTCATCCTGATGCCGTGCTCGGCCAGGATCTGTCTCAGGCGCACGCCTTGGGCCCATTCGGGGCGCAAGAGGCTCGGCATGAGGCGCAGGGCGGTTTTGCGGTTCATATGCGACCGGTAGAGGGAATAGAGGAAGAGGGCAGCGAGCGCCGCGATGATGAACATGATCGGGACATATTGCGGGATGAATTCTTTTGCCATAAAGGGCCTTTTGTTGAGGTTCGTTCGTCCGCGACATGCGGATGGGTCTTGTCGGAATATACATTGAGGAATTGGTTTTGTCAAAATAAAAAGCCCGTTCGGTTTTCCGAACGGGCTGTGCGTCGCTATTACGACTTCTTGTCAGAGGGAGCCGGCGCTTTGGGCGTCGGTGCCGTAGCTGCGGGAGCGGCAGGCTGTTCCGGAACCTCGATCCGACGGACAGGACCAGGCGAGGGGATGCTATCGTTCTGCTTCACCACCATATTGGCGAGCAGGATATCGACGAGCGTACCGTTCTTGCCATCACCGCCGCCAGCGATGATGCTGGGAACGATCGGCACCTTGCTGTTGCTCAATGCCTGTGCGATCTGCACCGCGGCATAGTTGCCGGCGTCCATCGATGCGATCTTGAGCTTGATGACTTCGGCATCAGCCGTGCCTGTCGCTGTGATCCTCGAAGCCTCGGCTTGGCCGACGGTCGTGAGGACCATGGCATCTGCTTTGGCTTGGATCTCCTTGGCACTTGCGAGACCGGTGGCAGCCTGGATGTTGGCGTCTGCGCCGAATTTGGCGATTGTGACGCTCCGTTCAGCATCCACTACTCGAGCCTGTGTGGCCGCCATGGCAGTCGCTTGCTCGAGCTCCTTACGAGTCTCCTGGGCGAGGCGTTGCGTCTGGAACGTTACTTGTTCTTGCGCGGCGATCTTTCGATCGGTGAGCGTCTTCATTAGCGCTTCCGGCGGGACGATGTCGCCGATCAGGGTGTCCACGGCTCCGACATTGTATTCGGCGAGCGCGGTGCCGATAGCCTTTCTGGCGTCGTCCTGACGGCTCTTGCGCTCCTTGAGGAATGCGATGGCGTCAGAGCCTTGCGCGGCGTTCCTGAAGTAATTTCCGATCGTCGGTTCCAGCACTTGGCTCACCAAGTTCACCACGCTCCCGAAGCGAGCGATGACCCGAGGGGCATCGTTGCGGGGGATGTGGATGATCTGGCTCACGTCCAGGTTGAACGTGAATCCGTCAGACGAGCGCACCGTGATGGTGCACAGGTTGGCGTCGAGCTTGTGAGCTTCCGACTTGTCGTTCGCCCAATTGAGGACGACGTTGGCCGTCGGCACGCATTCGACTTTATGGGTGTACGGGTTGATGGGATATTTGCCCGGATCGAGAGGCTCGACCCAGACGCCCTTTTCGCCCTTCTTGACCATATTGCCATGCTTGAAGTCCGTCCCGGTCACGTCGGTCCCTTGTGCGCCGACATATGCGATGACGACGCCGACATTCGCGATCGGAACATCGGTCATGCCATGCGTTTCGACGGAAGCGAACATCGGGTTGATGTAATACTGGCCGGGCGTCAGCACCTGTTCCTGGAGGCCTTTCAAGCCGCCATTCTGGGTGAACGTCTGTCCGTCCTGAAACATGTTGTGTCCCGGGATCTCTTTGCCGGCGATCTCGCCGCTCGGCAATTGATTGCCTTCCTTCGTCGTGACGATGCCGATCATGTTCTCTTCGACGTTCACGACCTTCGCGGGCGTGACGCTGAAGAATGCCGTATTGATGCGGTATGTGCCCGGCGGGATGATGGCGATCTGCGGTCCGCGCTCGCCGCCGTTCTCGAGGAACAGGCGGACGCTCTGGAAGGAGTCGCACTCGACTTTCTTCGCGAGGATGCGGCCGTTGGAGAGCGGCTTGCCGCCGCGCGCCTCGACCACGCCGATCTGTCCCTGCGGTATAGTGACGAATCCTTGCGTCTGTACGCTGTATTGCCACGGCCACAGGAAGAAGTGGATGCCCGGGGGGAGGGTATCGGCTTGGAGGCCGGCCTCGCCTTTGAGGGCGATCACATCGCCGTCCGGCAGGGTTCTGTTGGACCCGACGAGGACGAACTTCTTGTTGACGATGCCGATAGTGTCTTTGGCGATGATGATCACGCCGAACACTCTCAACACCAGTTTATACATGAGGATGAGCGTCAGGATGACGGCCACCAACGATATACCTGCTATCAACTGCATGCTTATCATTCCGATCATATAGGTTTCCTTGTTAAGGA
>CAZSAV010000085.1:0-3709 GCA_964604805.1 uncultured Candidatus Saccharibacteria bacterium
CACCTCGCGCGAGCAGGCCATCGAACAGCTCGAATACTTCGGCAAGATATTCGAGGCCAATTCCATATTGAACAAAGACGAGAAGATAGAGCATGCGGGATATCTCTTCTATTACATGGTCAAGCGCATCTACGAGGGCATGATCGAAGACCTCGAGAACATCAAAGACTCCATCACTGCCGCCGAAACGCGCATATTCGCCGGCGACGAGCGCAAGATGGTGGAAGTCCTCTCCAACCTGTCTCGCGAGCTCATCGACTTCAAGCAGACCGCCCGCATGCACCGCGACATCTGGGAATCGATGGTCGACCATGCCGACAAAGACTTTTTCGGCACCGATTTTTCCGCATATATGAGGGACGCCCGGGACCAATTCAATATCATCCATGAATTCGTCTCCAATTCCCGCGAGCTCCTCGCCGACCTCCGCGAGACCAACGATTCGCTCCTCAATACCAAGCAGAACGACATCATCAAGATCCTGACCATCATCACCTTCATCTTCTACCCGGGAACCTTCATCGCTTCCCTCTTCACCATTCCTGCCATGAATGTGCCGATCATCGGCAGCGCCCATGGATGGAGCGTCCTCATCGCCGCCACGTTCGTCGTCACCGTCGCCATACTCTGGTATTTCAAGAAGCGCCGCTGGATCTAAACGTATGGACATCAAGCTCTATAATTCCCTGTCGCGAACAGTCGAAGCCTTCGCACCGCAGAAGCCGGGCGAGGTCAGCATGTACCAATGCGGGCCGACCGTATACGACACGCCCCATATCGGCAATTACCGCACCTTCGTCATGGACGACCTGGTGAGGCGCATGTTCGAATTTAATTCATACAAAGTGAGCCAAGCCATGAACATCACCGACGTCGACGACAAGACCATCAAGCGGAGCGCCGCCGAAGGCGTAGAGCTCAAGTCGCTCACCAAAAAATACGAGGACCTCTTCCTCGATGGCCTCGAGTCGCTCGATATCCTCCTCCCACACCATCTCATCCGCGCCACGGAATACATCCAGGCCATGATCGACCTCGTCCAGAGCCTCATCAACAAGGGCATCGCATACAAAGCCGACGACGGCATATATGTGAGCATCGAGAAAGTGAAGGGCTACGGCGCACTGGCTCGCCTCGACACATCGAAAGCGACTCATGAGCGCCTCACCCCCGACGAATACGACAACGACCCCCCGCGCGACTTCGCGGTTTGGAAATTAACGACCCCTGAAGACGGCGCCGTCTCGTGGGACGCCGCATTCGGCGCAGGCAGGCCCGGCTGGCACATCGAGTGCTCCGCCATGGCTATGAGCATATTCGGCCCGACGGTCGACATACATACCGGCGGCATGGATCTCCTCTTTCCGCATCATACGAACGAGATCGCGCAGTCGGAGTCGGCTACTGGAAAGCAGTTTGCGCGATATTGGCTCCATGGCGCTTTCATGAACGTGAGCGGCGACAAGATGGCCAAGTCGAAAGGCAATTTCCTCAAACTCGAAGATCTGGCTGGCGAATCGATCTCTCCCCTCGCCTATCGCTACTGGCTGCTCACCGCGCACTACCGCTCGCCGGTCAATTTTACGTTCGACGCGGTGCGCGCAGCGCAAACCGCTCTCATCAAGCTCATGGCGACCGTGAGCGAATATCCTGAAGGAGGCGCGCCTATCGATTCATATATAAAAAAATTCAACGAGGCCATCAATGACGACCTCGATCTTCCCCGAGCGGTCGCTCTCGCCTGGGAGCTCGTCAAAGACGCCGAGCGATCCGACGCAGACAAGCGCGCGACCCTCATCCAGTTCGACCGAGTGTTCGGCCTCAAGCTCGATGCGGTGCCAAAGATTGCCGAAGAGCCTATTCCACCCGAAATCATAGCGCTTATTGAAGCCCGCGAAGAGGCTCGCTCTGCTAAAGATTGGAAAAAGGCGGATGCGCTCCGCATAGAGATAGAAGGTCGCGGATATTCTCTCAAAGATACTCCTGACGGCGCAAAAGCGGTCAAAGACTGATATCGTTGACTATCGATAATTTGCATGCTATAAAAAGTTCAGTAATCTGAACTGATGCGCTGTGGCCTATAGCCAAGACGCATCGAAACAACTGAATAGAAAGGTCTTGGTATGACAAATACATGGGTAACGGTTATCTACATCGTCGTCTCCATTGTGATCATCCTCGGAGGCATGCTACGGGTGATCACGGAAGATGACTCGGATCTGCAGGGACTATATGCTGGCGCCTTCGTCCTAGGCGGAATCCTGCTCGGCACATGGGCCGGCTGCTGCTGGTCGTATGGAATGCTCGGCAATCCCTGGCGCCTTCCGAGCGACGCATACTTCAAAGTCATAGGCGTCGGCGAGTATGACCAAGTCGAAAGAACCACGCCGGTCTTCCTCAAATACGCTGACGGGACGATTCGCGCCATCAGTGCAAACGGCCAAGTGCAGTTCACAAATGGAACGCTCTGCAGTGTCGTCAATATTAATACAGTCAACACGCTCGTAGCGACGGTGAGTCCGAATTCAACTCCCGTACCGGCGCCCACTGAAGCAAAGGCAAGCGATACGGTCACGAACCTTGCGGAAGCATCGATTGCTTCCAAAACGAATTCACCATAAAGCCTTCTAGACATCATCTAGCGCTTCCCGCCCCACTTCCTGGGGCGGTTTTTATTCGTGCGACTTCAATCCAACTCAGGCTCATCCTTCATCCTGATGAGGTCCTTGGCCTCCATGATCTGATCTTCAACGTCAGCGAGCCGCGAGTATATCCTCGATTCTGCAGCGTCGATGCGCTCTTCGAGCCTCTCGAAGCTCCGAGATATCGATACCGCTATGTCGTCGCTATTCTTGTATATGAATCGCTCGATCGCTTCGAGGTCCTTTTGATCTAATGGCATATGCATAAGTTACCTAGTAATGCATCGACTATACGCGCAAGCCATCAAATCCTTATGAAAAAATCATAAAATCGAGCCAGAAATCTTCTCAAATATGTCAGATCATGCCGCTCTATGATATGCACACCTTGTCCCCTATTTTATTCATTTGAGATATTTATTTAAAAGAAGTCGCGTGTGATAGAATGCGGATACAAAACAGATGAATACCGCTTCTCCTTACTTCAAGACCAAAGATCTCAAGATCCCCCCGCATAGCCTGGAGGCTGAAAAAGCGTTGCTCGGATCGATCATGATGCGCGGCGACGTCATGCATGACATCTCCGACATCGTGAGCGAAGGGTCTTTCTATTCCAACCAGCATCGCATGATCTGGGCGACATTGTTCGACTTGCATTCCAAAGCGACGCCGATCGACGTGCTCTCCATATCGACGAGGCTCAAGGAAAAGGACATGCTCGAACAGATCGGCGGCATGTCGTATCTCACCGAGCTCATCAATACGGTCCCCTCTTCGAGCAATGCCGAGCATTATGCCGAGATCGTCGAAAAAAAGCACATCATGCGCGAGCTTTTGCGCGCCGCAGAGAACATAACCACGCTCGGGTATGACGAAGAGGCCGATATCCACGACATCCTCGAAAAGGCAGAGAAGTCCCTCTACAATGTCACCAACAAGAGCGGATCGCACAAGTACGTAGCCCTCAAAGACACACTTCAGGAAGCCTGGGAGCGCCTCGACCACCTCCACAAGACCAAGGACGAGCTCCGCGGCGTCCATACCGGCTTCCCCGACCTCGACAACAA
>CAZSAV010000086.1:0-3667 GCA_964604805.1 uncultured Candidatus Saccharibacteria bacterium
ACTGGACTTCGGCGCCATCGACGACCAGCGCCGCGCCTTTGGCATTGACCGACACATCGAATTGGCTCACGCCGTATGCGGTGTCATATTTGAGAAGATATGCGAAATTCTTGATATCGCCGAGGTCGTTCACCGCTACCACTTCGATCTCTTGGCGCTCGCGGGCCACCTTGAGGAATGCCCTGCCTATCCTGCCGAAGCCGTTTATCGCTACGCGTATTTTTTTCATGGGAATAAGGTTTATTCTATGACGACATTGTATCATGGCGCCTGAAAAGTTATGCACAATCTCCTATTTGATTTGCGGCGCGAAGTGCTACACTCAAAACAGACTGATACGGGGCATGCGTCATGCCTCACGTTCATACGACATATGGAAACTACTGTGCTCCAGAATACTGTATCTAACGTACCTGAACCGGCTCTCGACGAAACGAACGTTGCGCCGCCTGCCAAAGAGACCCGCGGACAAGCGAGCGAACGGCTCTTCAAGGAAGCCCTCCTGGTCATCATGCGCCAACAGGCCACCGCTATCGAGCGGGGCCGGCAGCCCGAATGCCCGGTCGTCGCGAGCTTCATCCACGCCGAACCGAACAGCCCGCTCGATCGCCAGAAGATCGACTTCCTCATCAAATACAAAGACGGCCGGGAAGCGCCGATCCAGGTAAAGAGCTCGGCCCGCAGGCTCAAGCGCTTCGTGCGCGAATGCCGGCGGCTACGCCTCTACATCCATCCGATCGTCATCAACCCGCTGGACGAGATGAGCATCGTGATCAACAAGGTGAAGAAATGCTTGATGCAGGTCTTCAATACGGCACGGCGGCTCGTCGAGCGCCATGTCCACATCGAGCGGACGAAGAAGACGCGGCGCCATAGCCACAAAGAGTGGTGCTATCGCATCCACGCGCCGATGATGTGCCAGCACTAGCTGGGCGCACAACGACCCCGTCGCTACGACGGGGTTTTTTATGTGAAATGAAGCCTAGACGCGTGAAATGGCCTTCGAATAGGCCCTGCAAAGCTTTTTGATCAGGCCGGGGCCTCGATATATCATGCCAGTGATCAGCATGACGAGGTCGGCGCCCGCATCGAACTTCTCTTGCGCCGCTTCTGGAGAATCGACGCCCCCTACCCCGATGATAGTGAATCGCGAGCCATATGCCTCTCGCGTGCGACGGATGAGATCGGTCGACAGCGTCCTGCACGGCTGGCCTGAGATGCCGCCTGCGTATGAGTCGGGCGCCTCGCTACGGACGGCGAGCGATCCGTAATCCTTATTGAGATTGCCGATGATGACGCCGTTCAAGCCATGGATGTCGATGACCTTGAGGAGCGAGTTGAAAAGGTCCCACGGAAGATTGATCGGCATCTTCACATAGATCGGCTTCTCGCAGGGTATGTCGGAAAGCGCAGTGAGCAGACGGTTCAAGAGATCCGGCGTGGTGAAGGCTTCCCCGCCGAATGCGTTCGGGCATGAGATATTGATCGTATAGTAGTCGCCGACATTCTCTTCATTCAAACGCTTGAAAGAGTACATATAGTCTTCGATGCCAGCCTGGAGCGGCACAGACTCGGCGCAATTCGTCCGTGCGATCGATACGCCGACGACGAAACGTTGGAGGTAGGGAGCTGCTGCCTCAGCGCACGGCGGCGGCTTCTGCTGAAGCCGCGCCTCATTCTCACTCGCCTGCGCTCGCTCCGAAGGTCGCTTCGAAAGCACGTCCCTACCTCCAACTTCCAAACGCGCGGTCCTGAGCCGTTCGATGATCGCATCGACGCCGTCATTGCGCAGTCCTTTGTTGACGATGATGCTCCGTGAGCGCGGCAGTCGCGTCAGGCGCGGCTTTGGATTGCCTTCGCACGGCTTGGCGGTCACCGAGCCGACCTCTTCGCCTCCGAACGATACGCAGGGCAGTATCTTCGATAGCTCGCCGTTATAATCGAAGCCGGCAGAAAGAAGGAACGGCGTCTTGAATGTGATGCCGTCTACCGTCTTGGATATGTCGGGCCCGCGATAGCCATACACGAGGCTAACGAGAGCGCGGGTCACCGCATTGTCGCCGAGCCAGACGCCCGTCTTGGTCATGAAGTCATGTACGCTCTCCGGATCGAATCTGAAAAAGATCGGTTTGAGGAGATATTCATACAGCATGCAAAGACTATACACCCCTTCAGGTAAAAATAAAATCCCAAGCCATATGGCCTGGGATTTTATTATATCGAGCGCTAATGAGAAACCGTCGTACTAGCCGTCAATGACATATCTCCTTTGACGAGCGCCTTTACGATGGTCTGAACGTCCTTGCGAGCAGCCTTGAGATCGGTCTGTGCGGTTTGGATCTTGACTCGGGCAGCCTTGAGAGCCGCGGTATTGGCCGCGAGCTTGGCCTTGTCGCCTTGGTCAGGCACGAGCGCCTTCACCGCATCGATAGCGGCCTGCGCATTCACAGCCGCATCGGCAGTCTTGACCTTGATGTCAGCGCGCGCAGTTGCGAGCGACGAAGCGTCGCTGCCTGTATAAGTCGCCAAGCGGGCGTCGATCTTCGTCCCGACGGCGTTGATCATATCGGCGATCGTCAATTCCCTGTCGGCCGCCGCGATGATATTGGTCTGCGGTATGACGAGCGCATATATGCGATATGCGCCGGTGATCGACGATACATCGGCTTTGATGCTGGTCGTCGACGTATCGGTCGGCAATTTTGCCTTCAATGCAGTGAGGAGCGAGATCTCGTTCTGCAAAGAGAGCGAGAGCGACGCCCTGTCTGTGTCAGATACGCGAGTCATCTGGCCGATCCTCGATGTCAGTTTGTTCAATCTGTCTATCCGAGCGTCAATCTCGGCGAGGCCCTTGGCCTCCGTCTTAGCGATGCGCTGTTCCGTAGTTTCAGCCTTGGCGTTGATAGAAGCGGGAGCATCACCTTTGGCATCGAGAGATGCCGATGCGGATATCGTAGCCGCGAACGCAGGGAGCGACATCGCGAGCGTCGCAGTGGCGATGAGAGCGACCCGCGCTGGTGTATTGATATTCATATTCTGGTATGGGATTAATTGCTAATCTACTGGGCCGAAGCGCTCGCATCGATGTTCGCGCTATCCGCGTCGAGAGACTGCATCTGCGCGTCGATCGCGGCAGAGTCGCTCTGGATCGATGCCGATGACGAATCGCTCGCTTGCGTCATGCTCGTCTCCGAGTTCGCTGCGGGCTGGTTGGTCTGCTGTTCCATGGCAGCGGGAGCGCCGTTGCCCGACGAAAGCACTATGACGAGAACGACTATCACGGCGAGTATGACTATGCCGAGGCCTATCTTGAGTCCTGTGGACATTGTATTGATTGAATATGCTGATAAACGGCGCCGCCGTAGTCGGCGGCATCCTTAGTATATACGACATCGGCGCTATCGTGGTGCTCGGCTCATATTGCTGTATAATAGTGCGATGAATCCGCGCCCTCTGATCTGGATCGGTGTATTCATCGGCTCGACGATCGGCGGCCTCGTCCCCGAGCTCTGGGGCGCAGGCTTCCTTTCCTTCTCGTCTGCCATCTTCAGCATGCTCGGAGGCATCATCGGCATATTCGTAGGATACAAGATAGCGACGATACTCTAACGATACTATGGCGTCATCACCAACAAAGAAATATTCATCGCTATTCAAAGACGTGAGA
>CAZSAV010000087.1:0-3652 GCA_964604805.1 uncultured Candidatus Saccharibacteria bacterium
GAAGCGTACGATTCGCTCGTGGCAGAATCGGAGGCGCTCGAACGCGAGCATCCGGAATTCGTCTCGGCCGACAGTCCGAGCCGCAGGGTGGGTGCGGAGCCGCTCAAAGAATTCTCAAAAGTGACCCATGAGACCAGGCAATGGTCGTTCGATGACGTCTTCGATGCCGCTGAGCTCGCCAAATGGGACGAGAAGGTCAGGAATTTCAGGGACAAGGCGGGCCTCTCTGGCGTGCCGATCGAATATTGCTGCGAGCTCAAGATAGACGGTTTGAAGGTGGTTTTGAAGTATGAGAATGGATCGCTCGTTCAGGCGGCTACCCGCGGCGACGGGGAAGTCGGAGAAGATGTGACGCAAAACGTAAAGACGATACGCACCATACCGGACAAGCTGGCCAAAGGAGGCCCGACCCATCTCATCGCTGTCGGCGAGGCCTGGATCGGAAAGAAGAGCCTCGAGAAGATCAATGAAGAGCGCGCCAAAGCCGGCGAGCCCGTCTTCGCCAATTCCCGCAACCTAGCGGCTGGCTCTATCCGTCAGCTCGACCCGGCCATGACGGCATCTCGCAGGCTGGATTCATTCATATACGATATCGACAGCATCCGTCCCGACAAGCTGCGTCCTGAGACGCAGTCAGGCGAGCTCGAATTGCTCGCCAAGCTCGGCTTCCAGACCAATCCGCACTACCGAGTGTTCAAAGACCTCGCTGGAGTGCAGAAATTCTATGACGAATGGACCAAGAAGCGCCATGCCCTCGACTATGAGCTCGACGGCATCGTCATCAAGATCGATTCGCGCGAGATACAGCAAGCGCTCGGCTATACGGCTAAGTCGCCGCGCTGGGGCGTGGCCTACAAATTCCCGGCTGAGCAGGTCACTACCGTCGTCGAGGACATCGTTTTCCAAGTCGGAAGGACCGGCGTCATCACGCCCGTGGCCGCTCTGCGCCCAGTGCGCGTAGCTGGATCTACGGTCGCTCGCGCCACATTGCATAATGAAGACGAGATCAGGAGGCTCGACGTGCGCATCGGCGACACCGTCATCATCCAGAAAGCCGGCGACGTCATACCGGATATCGTCAAAGTGGTGACCGAGCTGCGCTCGGGCAAGGAGAAGCTGTTCAAATGGCCGACGCATATCGCGGCGTGCGGCGGAGACGGCAGGATAGAGCGCGTGCCGGGCGAAGCGGCATGGAAATGCGTCAATCCTGATTCGTTCGAACAGCAGAAGCGCAAATTCTATTATTTTGTCTCCAAGAAATGCTTCGATATGGACGGCTTGGGCCCTAAGATACTCGACGTTTTGTTGGAGAATGGGCTCGTCTCGACTTTTGACGACATATTCACCTTGAAGCGCGCTGACCTCCTCGCTCTGCCGCGCTTCGCAGAGAAATCGGCGGACAATCTGCTCTCTTCAGTCGAGAAGTCGCGGAATGTGAGCCTCGGCCGCTTTCTGGCTTCGCTCTCTATCCCGCAAGTCGGAGAAGAGACCGCATATGACGTCGCGCGCCATTTCAAGGGCTCGATCGATAGGGTCATGTCCGCGTCTCGCGAGGATTTCGAATCGATCTATGGCGTCGGCCCCAAAGTAGCAGAATCATTGAGCGCATGGATGAAGGAAAGCGAGAACAAGCGCCTCGTCACGCGGCTTTTGAAGCAGGTGAAGATCGAAGCGGAGAAGACGGCAGCAGGCCAGCCGCTCTCGGGGATGACGTTCGTATTCACCGGAACGCTCCCGACGCTCGAGAGGGATGCGGCGCAGGCTATGGTCAGAGAGCTCGGCGGCGACGTGTCTGGTTCGGTATCCAAGAAGACATCATATGTTGTGGCTGGCGCCGAAGCCGGTTCGAAGCTCGAGACCGCGCAGAAATTGGGCGTGAAGATCCTCGATGAAAAGGGGTTCTTGGCGCTCATAGGGAAGTGATGCCGATGTTAAATACCATGGAAATTATCGAAAAAAGATCATTGCCAGTAGAGAGCACTCCGGGCGATTCTCATACGCATACGTCGAATGATCACAGATATGACGTTTACAAATTGATCGAGCTCGCACGACCTTTTGAATCATCTGAGATCCCGATCGCCTCTATTGGCCAAGCAGCTTTGGAAGATCGCTGTTGGGACGATCTCAATGAAGCCTTATTCTCGCCAAAACAATTCCTCGATTCATATGAGAGCGCAGGCTCATGGGCCGCGCTCGAGACCGCTCATCCTGAATGGAAAGAGCATATCAAGAGAGTCGCCCAAGCAGATCTTTCGCATCCGATCCTGATATGCAAAGACGAGATGCTGGACGGCATGCACAGGCTCATACGAGCTCTATCTGAAGGCCGGACATCGATCTTGGCCAAGCATTTCGACGCATTGCCCGATGAGGCTCTGTATACAGAGAAGGCATAGCGGTCGGATGCGACGCATTACGAATTTGTATATACTATAGGCATAGCAGACTAATCTATATTTTTATGACCATAGAAAACGGAGCGCATGCAGGCGTCGAAGATGAGGCTCGAATCGCAGCGACCGAGAAGGTCAATCAATTCCTCGATGCGGTGCGGAGCGAGGTCAATTCTATATTGGAAGTCGTGACGCATGACGGCAGGACCGTCCAGAGCGAGATGAATGGCATCGGAAACCATGTGATCGTGGAGGCATTGCGCGATGCTGCAGACGTCCTCGACGACTTCGATGACGAGAAGGCTGCCGAGTTCAGGGAACTGGCCGCTCGGGTCAAGCGCTGGCCGCACGATATGATAGAAAAGAAGAAGGAAGACGAGCAGTACAGCGCCGAAGACGATTTCAGGCTCTTGGCTCAAGAGCTCCTTCTGCTCGAAGCATAGGCGTGCTACACTCGCATCCATGATAACCCCGAAAGAACTCGATCACCTCGCGGCTCTATCTCGCGTCAAGCTCACTGACGAAGACAAGAAGTCGCTCCTCGCCGAATTCGACTCGATACTCGGCTATATCGACCAGCTCAAGAAGGCCGAGGTCTCGATCGATGCTCTCGGCCGCGTCGGTGCGGTCAAAAACGTCGCTCGGGCTGATGCGGTAGATGCGACGTCGGAGGAAGATCGCGAGCGCCTGCTCGCCGAGGCTCCGCATAGGGAAGGCGACTATATCGCCGTCAAGAAGATCCTCGCACAGGATTAGTTTTTCTTATATGAAGATAGACCTCAAGGGAATGACCATAGAGAAAGCGGCTGCCCATCTCCGAAAGGGCGATTTTACTTCGGTCCAATTGACGCAAGCCTACCTCGACGAGATCGCGTCCAAAGATGCGAAGCTCAATGCGTACCGCGAAGTATTCAGCGATGCGCTCGAGCAGGCCGAGAAAGCCGATGAGATGATCAAGGCCGGAAGCGCTTCGCCGCTCGCCGGCATACCGTGCGCCATCAAAGACAATATCCTGATCAAAGGCAGGATAGCTGGCGCCGCATCCAAGATACTCGAGGAATATCACGCGACATATGATGCGACCGTCATAGCAAAATTGAAAAAAGAAGGCGTCGTCTTCCTCGGCCGCACCAATATGGACGAATTCGCCATGGGCGGCTCTACTGAGAATTCCGCATATGGGCCGACTCGCAATCCATATGACGCGTCGAGGGTCGCTGGCGGCTCTTCGGGCGGTTCTGCAGCGGCTGTAGCGA
>CAZSAV010000088.1:0-3650 GCA_964604805.1 uncultured Candidatus Saccharibacteria bacterium
AGAGGCCAAAGACCAGCTTGTGAAGCTCATCGAGAAGCAATCGTCTGAAGACCTCCTCGTCCGCATGAACAAGCTCGAGACGCAGGGCGAAGAGATGCTCGAACGCAAAGCCAAGGACATCTTGGCTATGTCGATACAGCGCCTCGCCTCTTCAGTCGCTCAGGACGTCATGTCGACCATCGTCGAGATACCGTCTGACGACGTCAAAGGAAAGATCATCGGAAAGGAAGGCAGGAATATCAAGGCTTTCGAGCGCATCACCGGCGTCGAAGTCATGGTCGACGACACTCCGGGCGCTATCACCATTTCTTCGTTCGATCCTGTACGCCGCCACGTAGCCCGCCTCGCCCTGCTCGAACTCATCAAAGACGGCCGCATCCAGCCCGCAAAGATCGAGCAAGTCGTCGAAAAGGCCAAGCAAGACATCAACAAAACCATCAAGGAAAAGGGCGAAGCCGCCGCATACGAGTGCGGCATCATCGGCCTCGATCCGCGCATATTGCTCATCCTCGGCCGCCTCCACTTCCGCACGAGCTACGGCCAGAACGTCCTTCAGCACTCGGTAGAGATGGCGCATATAGCCGGAATGATCGCTGAAGAGCTCAAAGCCAATGTCCAAGTCGCCAAAGCTGGCGCTCTCCTCCACGATATCGGCAAAGCCCTCGACCACGAGGTCGCAGGAACGCACGTCGAGATCGGCCGCCGCATATTGCAGAAATTCGGCGCTTCCGAAGACATCATCAAGGCCATGCAGGCCCATCATGAGGAATATCCATATGAAACCGTCGAATCTCGCATCGTTCAGACTGCCGACGCCATATCTGGCGCTCGTCCTGGAGCCCGCAGGGACAATATCGAGAACTACCTCAAGCGCCTCGGCGACCTCGAAGCTCTTGCCAACTCGTTCCCTGGCATCGAGAAGTCATACGCTCTTCAAGCTGGCCGTGAAATACGCATATTCGTGAAGCCGGAACAGGTGACCGATGTAGAAGCCAAGAATCTGGCCCGCGACATAGCGCTCAAGATAGAGAAAGACCTCAAATATCCTGGCGAAATACGCGTCATGGTCATACGCGAGACTCGTACGCTCGAATTCGCACGATAATCGAAAACAACGATATGATCGATATAAAAGCGGCTATAATGGCCGCTTTTATCGTATATTGACTAATTTCAATAATGTGCTATAATAGTAACAGTGGCTTAGAGTTAGAAAACAACAACTGAAACTGACTACCTATAGCGCATGAAAACGAACAAAGTTCCCTTCACTATGCTCGTCGCGGCGGCGCGGAGCTCCAAGATCCGCATCCGGGCCGGCCTCAATTCGCAAAACGGCCAAAAACGCGCATCTGCCGTGTTAGTTCCGAGCAGGATGCCTTCAATGCGAAACCTCGGCACCAGCCGAGCGACATTCGCCCCGGCCTCATAAAATAAAGTTCCATAGACCGATAGGTCGTAGCCAACATGAGAATGTTGGCTATTTTCTTATATAAAAACGCTTATTCGCTCGAATACAAAAATCGTCTGCATCAAAAACGGCTTACTTGTGTCGATTTAAAACACAAAATATATATAAACGTCAACTATACAATCCTATTTGCCTAAAAAATGGCTTACTATATAATGTAAGCCATGGTTCTAGACTCGCTCCCCGCCAGAGGGGTGGGGGCCGAGACCAAATTATTAGCATAACGAACATTCATATGAACAAAGCAGCAATCGTAGACGCAGTTCATGGAGTTCTCGGCGGTACGAAGGTCCAGGCCGAGCAGGCAGTCGAGACAGCCATTAACAGCATCATTGATGCGCTCAAGAAGGGCGAAGAGGTATCGATCGCAGGCCTCGGCATCTTCTCAGTCAAGCAGCGCGCAGCCCGCGAAGCTCGCAATCCTCGCACTGGCGAAGCCATAAAGGTTCCGGCCATGAAGGTTCCGAAGTTCCGCGCCGCAAAGGCCCTCAAGGACGCCGTCAAATAGCTTCAAAACGTTATGTTTACACAATAGCTTCCTGCTATTGCTATCGAGCAAAAGGCCGCCGTAAAGGCGGTTTTTTGTTTATTGGCAATAAAAAACCGCCTGCACGAAGCGAGGCGGTCGTTGTGTTCGCGATTCGATTCATCGATCCTCCTTCCAGTTCCTTTTTTCCTTGTTGCGGTCGTATCCCCGGCTCCCTTTCGGCGAGCCGTGGACTTGTTCACGGAGACTGGAGCGCTTGCGCAACAGTCTCAATGCCTCGATCTGAGTCATGCGTCGTTTCATTTCTTTTGTTTCCTTTTTTCTTCCAATTCGGCGACTTGCGCGCGGATGACGCATTTGCCGTCATAGCGGCGCAGGCGCTTGGTTTGAGCTTTAATGAACTCCGTGGGAGCCCAATGGGCCATATTGGAGTGACCGAGCTTGCCGCCCGACCCCCCTTCGATCTTCATTTTCATATGTATTTTCGAGGTTCTGTCTCTACAGACTCGCGACCTGGTCGTGAATCTGATAAAGCGATCGATTTTTATGGAAATCGATCAAAACCTAAAGTCACAGCGTATCGCTAGCTCCTCTTCTTCGGACCATCGATGAGATGCTTGAGCACTTGCCCCCAATCCTTGAGCTCAGGCTTCGACCGTTCGACGAACGGGCTGTGGACGAAGAGCACCTTGGCTCCGTTGATCTCGAATGGAGGCTCATACCCGCTGTAATATGCGCTTCCAAGATGATCGATGGCGGCGCTCATAGCCCCCTTGTGGTGATTGGTGTCAGTGATCATGGCGACGTACTTGGCGCCGACCCTACATGCCCGCAAAGCGAGCACGAAGCCGTACGGCACCTGCGCATTCGATTCATACACCCCTGGGGCCAACGTTTCCCTGCTCATCGGCATCATCATGTCGACCAGGACGGCGTCGAACTCGGGCTGATGCTGGCATTCGGGAATGAGCCTTGAAAGTTTCTCATACCAATCGGTCCGTGCCTGTCCCGATTCCGGCGTGGGTCCGAACCGTTCGACCGCCAGCTTGTCGAGCTTTTTATAATCGGTGCCGATCGGCATGGCCTTGATGCCGGCATCGAACGTATCGACGATAGTGAGCTTGTGCCCTTTGAGGGTTTTGACGGCGGAATCGCGGTGGATCTGTTTGTCTTCGACGATCAGGATCTTCATAATCTTCATTCCAACGTGGATGACTAGGCGCATCCGGGCCTGTTGTTGTAAGGAACTGTCTCTACGGACCCGCAAAACGGTTGCGGACCCGATAAAGCGCAGATTTTAGGAATCTGCGAAAACCGTGCCCTACCACAAGTGCCCGACGTCGAGCGTGTTGAAAGGCTGAGCTTCGGCTCCATCATAGGGCCGACGCTTCCTGTTCCACTTTTTTGCAAGCGTGAACAGGCGACTGCGTTCCCTCTTGGAAAGTCTGCGCGTGGTCCCATCGATGAATTCGACGGTGCGCGACATTCGCCGAAAGGAGATGTCCAGCTGTTCATCCGTAGTGCCAGATTTCACAGGCTTGAAGCCTGGGAACTGGATCACTGCAGTGCCATATGATGTGCTCATAGTTCCTTTCGGTTGAGGGTTTTGGGTTGTGAAATTGAAATGCGCAGTTTGGAATCGCCAACTAACGGGTGCCCCTGACCAGGAGCGTGCCCGCGGCTATCCAATGA
>CAZSAV010000089.1:0-1310 GCA_964604805.1 uncultured Candidatus Saccharibacteria bacterium
GACTTGCCTGCATCGATCCGGTCAGCCAGGGCCATGCCGAGAGCCTGAGATAGTCCAGAGCCTAGTGGGCCTGAGGACGTCTCGAGAGCCGACAGCCATTCGCGGTGCGGATGGCCCTGGAGCTTCGAGCCGAATTTACGCAATGTCTTCAATTCTGCATGTGGGATATATCCAGCGAGCGACATAGCGGCATAGAGACCGGGACAGATGTGGCCATTAGACAAGACGAGCCGATCGCGATGCGTCCAGGACGGGTTCTTCGGGTCGTGCTTCAGCTTGTAGAGAAAAAGGTAAGCGAATATGTCCGCCATGCCGAGCGCGCCGGCGGTGTGGCCGGATTTGGCTTCGATGAGCATCTCGATAGCGGATCTGCGTATCTCCGCAGCCTTCTTTTCGAGGAATAGGACTTTGTCGTCGGTGAGCGCCATTTGCATGATTATACCATACTTGACATTTGCAGCCGTAAAGCTATTTTTATGCCAGAACGCTATGAACCAAATAGATACCGCTCATTCTGAATCCATCAGGCATTCTGGCAATGAATGCCCGAGCCACAGGCTTGTCTTGGAAGCCCAGCTCGGCATGATCCAGCTCTTCATCGAGCTCTATCGCCACAATCTCTACGACATCGGCGTCAAACCGACGATATCGTCGGTCGAGGAGGCCGAGAGCTTCATCAGGCTCTGCAAAAGCGGATACATCGACGCCGCGCTCGTCTATATCGGCGAGAAGCTCCGCGCCGATCGCCTGCTCACGAGATCAGAGCAATTCCTCTGGAACAGCGAGCGGCTCGCATCGTCGCTCGAAAAGAGATGCATGCTAAACTAAACGTCCCGCTCCAAGAGCGGGGCTTTTTTATTTAAACTCATTTGGCGAGTTCCGCGAATGCGTGCACGGCGTCTATAGGATTCTCTGCATTGAAAATGGCCGAACCGATAACGAGACGCGTCGCTCCGGCATCGATGAGGTCCTGGGCATTGTCCATGGATACGCCGCCATCGACCGAGATAGCGAGCTTCGGGAAGCGTTTTTTGATCTCTTTTACTTTATCGATCGATTTTGCATCGAAATCTTGTCCCTGAAGGCCGATCGTATCGATGCCCATGCACTGTATGAAATGGATGCTGTCTTTGTATGGCTCGACGAGGTCGAGCGGGCTCTCGATATTCACGGCGATGCCTATCTCGACTCGCTCGCGCAAGAGCGCTATCGCTTCAGCGATATTGCCGCGGGCTTCCGCATGGATGACCACTCTCGATGCTCCGGCGTGGACCCAGTCAGAGACGACTTCCTCCGGTCTATTCGCCATG
>CAZSAV010000089.1:1320-2586 GCA_964604805.1 uncultured Candidatus Saccharibacteria bacterium
AATTCGAGGTCTTCCCAGCCGGGCAAGCCTTGCTCTTCATTCATGATCCGCTCGAACGAGTCGTCGCGCTTGCGATACGGCCAGGATGGAGTCGAAGTGAATTGCCCGTCGCAGACGTCGATCTGCACGGTTTTGACAAAACCTTTGACGAGAGCTATCTCATTCGAGAGCTCGGTGAAGTCGCGCGGCAATATGGCGGGAATGATCTCGATGTCGTTCATAGCTATTCGATGCTATCGATCTCCTCTATCCTCCTCGCATGCTTCTCTTCGCCGCTGAACGGCGTCTCGAGCCAGAGCGTCACGCCTTTCTTTGCTTCGTCTTCGCTGACGAATCGTGCTCCTATCGAAAGGACATTGGCGTGATTGTGCTCTTTGGAAAGCTTCAATATCTCGTCATTGCCGCCATACCAGACCGCAGCGCGAACGCCAGGAAAACGATTGGCGACCATAGCTTCTCCTTGTCCTGAACCGCCGAAAATGATCGCGACGGTCTTTCCATCGATATCCTGCGCGACCTTCATGCCAGCTGCTGTCATATACACCGGATAGTCGTCATTGGGAATGAGCTCCCGAGCTCCGACGTCTACGACATTGAGCTTCTTGCCTTCGAGAAAGAAGCGGATGGTCTCCTTGAGAGCGAATCCTGCATGGTCTGCGGCAAGGACGATGGTGATCTTGGATAGGTCGTTCATATTTGCATTATACCTCGATACTAATACAACAGGCTATACGGGTAATGCGCATGGTCGACGCCGTTTTCCCATATGCGCTTCAGGTCTTTGGGATCGGCAGGGATGAATACCCTGTCTCCATTATCGCAGACGGCATTCAAATTGAGCTGGATATCCTCTGCATATCTCGTGCAGTGCTTCGCTTCCCATGAAGGGATATACGAGCCGATGATAACTGGATCGATGACTGTAGTGACAGTCGGCAAAAGGCTGCCGACGAGGGCGATGAGCAATATCTTTGCGCTCCTCTGATAATCGACGCCTGTGGTCGCGCTCCGCCAGATCATGCTGACGATGATAGCCCCTATCCAGGCGATGAATGAATACCAGACCAGAGCAGGCGTATGCGACCATGCCGAAGATATCGCAGACCCCGTCATCAAGACCAGGTTCCAAAAACAAAGGAAGCCGAATATTATAGCGAGGATCCTATAGAGCTGCTGGTATGGTTTCATGTGTCGTTGGCGTAGTCGTAGCGGCCCTGTCTGCGCACGTGATGTTTATATCGGTCTTGTACTGCGACTCGACTGTCG
>CAZSAV010000089.1:2596-3643 GCA_964604805.1 uncultured Candidatus Saccharibacteria bacterium
CATGATGAGACAGGCCTCATTTCCTTTGACGTATCCGGTCGAGCCGCTCAATGTCGCATCACCGCTATTGTTCCAGTCGACCATGCAGCCCTTTGCTTTCAGCGCGTTCTCGAAGCGAGCGACGATATCGATATCATCGACTTTCCCTGTCGTTTCCCAGGTATGCTTGCGCACTTCGTTCTCGGCAGGCGTGTATGTCACCGCGAAGCTCGCTGCCGGATATGTCTCCTTGATCATCGCCCCGCTCGGCGTCTCGGTTTTGCCCGTATTCCAGCTCAGAGTATCGGCAATGAGGCGCACATTGTTGGCTTTGAGGTCGAAAAGGATGCCAGCCATGAGCGAACGCGAGGGCGAATCAGGAGCGTCTTTGACTGCAGGCGTTGTATTCCTCATTTTGATGGCTCCAAAGTAGAGAACTGCGGCAACGACGATGAGGACTATGACGATGACGATTTTGTATGCTGTTTTCATATTTGATTTAGATTTTTTAATTTGTGCGTATCAATGCCTAAAATTAATTGTTGAAATTATCTGCTTAAAAATAGCTAGACGCCCGGTTTGAGACGTTTCGTACTGGGTGCTGAATATGAACGAGTCCTGGAAGTTCTCTGGCAGCCAAGCCGCACGGACTATGCGACTAGGATCATTCGCTCCTTCAGATCCATAATTTGCCAGGGGTATCACGTGCCCATCCATAGTCTGAACCGTTGATGTACTGAAGTATTCTTCTCCTTCATAACCGACCTCTGGCATCGGAGCGCCGAAATACACGACCTGACCATCGGTTCCCGTGAATGAGACACGTATCCCTCCTTTCCTGTTGATGTATTCCAATTTCCAGTCATTTGGATACCTGAACGATATTGGCGACATAGGATCCTCGAACCTATTCCAAGATGCGACCGTGATCGGCGCTCTCGGAGCCAATCGAGCAAAGCCGAGGAAAATAGCGCCCGGCATGCTCGGATACGCATTCAACCTGCAGAATCCTGTCGTCTTTATGTAATCAGCAGGAGAACCCGTGGGCGGCGTCGTCGTCCAATAATG
>CAZSAV010000090.1:0-1864 GCA_964604805.1 uncultured Candidatus Saccharibacteria bacterium
CTCTGGCATCGTTCGCACCGGTCGTACCACTTGATGAACACGTAGAGCGCGGCCAAAGAGACCGCCGTCAGTATCATGAGCAAGAATATATTCATAGGTAATGCTGATTCTGGATAAATTATAGCATAATTAGAGTACAAAGTCAATTATCAAAAAGGCCCCTTCCAAGGGCCTTCTATCTGCATTTGAATAGACGCTACTTTGCCCTTGGCCTATAGGTGAATCCCCTCGCGCCCCACACGATCATGAGCGATCCAATGATATAGAGGACATAGAAGATAGCCGGTAACGGTATGCCATAGACGATGAAGCTCACGCCCTGCCCTGATTCGTACGAGATGAATGCGGCGAGGAGGACGCCGATCGAGATGAGGAACATGCCGCTCGATATGAGCTTGAGCGGGCGCTGGAGGAGCGGGACGAATATGCCTGCGGACTGATAGAAGTATGTGGCTGATATGACGCCAGTGAGGACGGCCACGAAGACGAGGATGAGCTCGTATTGATTTGTCATGGTGTTATTTTAGCATGCGGAATGATCTCTGACGCAGGCGACAAGTGCATAAGTCAGAATCAGATCCGTATGAGTACAGATATTGACGTATATGATTTAATGTGATAATGTTTAGAAAACAATCGGACATTGAGAAAGCTACTCTTATGAATGAACCTCATACGGTCACACGAGACGCTCGGGCAGCGCTATTTTTGTTCACCCGCACAGGGATGATCCGAGAAGTGCTGTCATTATACCCCCTGTCATATTATGACCAACGGACGATTTCCATGTGGGAACTGATCTTTGCAAAGCATCCCATCGCCCTCAAAGAGATCGAGCTCATAGGGGTGCGATCGCAATTCACGCTCTGGCAGGAAAAGGTCCTGTCGCAGAGAAAGCGCCGAATCGTAGCAGATGCTGTAGCTACGCTCGCTATCGCGCGTCTGGAAAGAAAAACTGAATCGCCATTCCATGGAGCTACACTCGGAGAGATCGTGCTTGCGATCAAAGAAAGCTTGGGACATCCCATCTTCCGGAGAGCGATGCTCGATGAAGCAGAACGAAACCTCAAGGGCTGGATAAAGACAGACCGATCGTTCGGGCCGCAATCATTCTGCCGAGACTTTGTGAAGAACGCACAAGTAGTCAACATCGTGGTACAAAAATTATTCGGGCCATCAGAACCAGAATGATGACTTCGACATCGCGACACCCTGTGTCGCGATTTTTTATGTATTTCTGATATGATTCTCATATGAATCAAGACCCGCGCCTCCACCATTACTGCCAAAATATCGTCAAAGGACGCCTCGCTGACGTCGTCGAGATGTACAAGCTTCTCGATTTCGACGTCGTATATGATCCCGGACCGGATGCCGGTTGGAAGATGGTGGGCCAGAAACAGCTGCGCTTCGCCATTCAAATAGCGGAAGTCGATGATTCCCCTATCACTGATATTGATACCAAAAAACAAACTCACATCGCATTCATTTCAGACGATCCCGCACAAGTTATTGTAAAAATAGAAACGTGGGCAAAGACAAAAGGATTCGCATTCAGAGAAGGCGGTTGGTCTAAAATTGAAAGGTACTTCGACCTTCCTGACATATTCGTGAACTTCGTCGTGGAAGTCATGCATTCGTCGATCGAAAAAGAATAGTCTGATTCATCCAGTCGAAATCGGCCGCGCAGAAGTTATTTGACGTACATCCATAATTATGTTTATCTGAATATAGAAAGGCACATCAATGACTGATCTGACAACGAATAAGACTTGCGTGAAGTTCGGCCACACCTGGATGTGGATCGAGGACAACCGCGTAATGAGGGGGCACTGGAAGAGCACGTCGGGCAACCTTGTGCTCA